>PYEQ01000103.1 GCA_003017785.1 filamentous cyanobacterium CCP5
GGCCCTCTACAACCTAGAAACCGTGACCACCGCCGTGATTCAGGCTAGCCTGCTGAGCAACACCTTCGATGAAATCAAGCCCTGGAACGAGATCATGGAAGAGCTGGCCGCCCGCTCCCGGGTCCACTATCGGGCCCTGGTCTATGAGCAGCCGGATCTGGTGAATTTCTTCCACCAGGTCACCCCCATCGAAGAAATCAGCCAGCTGCAAATTAGTTCTCGACCGGCCCGGCGGGGCGGCCGTAAGGATCTCAGCAGCCTGCGGGCAATTCCCTGGGTGTTTAGCTGGACCCAGGCCCGGTTCTTACTGCCCTCCTGGTACGGCGTTGGCACGGCCCTCAACGAGTTTCTCGAAGCCGAGCCCGAAGAACACCTGAAGCTGCTGCGCTACTTCTACTACAAGTGGCCCTTCTTCAAGATGGTGGTGTCCAAGGTGGAGATGACCCTGTCAAAGGTGGATCTGCAAATTGCCCAGCACTACGTCAGCGAACTCACCCAGCCGGAGGACCAGGAGCGGTTCCAGGCCCTGTTTGAGTCCATTGCCAAGGAGTTTTACCTGACCCGCGATATCATTCTTCAAATCACCGCCCACGAGCGCCTGCTGGATGGCGACCCAGAACTGCAGCGATCGGTCTACCTGCGCAACGGCACGATTGTTCCTTTGGGCTTTTTACAGGTGGCACTGCTGAAACGGCTGCGGCAGTACAAGCACCAGGCCGCTTCTGGTACCATTCGCTCCCGCTATAGCCGGGGAGAACTGCTGCGGGGGGCCCTCCTGACCATCAATGGCATCGCCGCTGGTATGCGCAATACCGGCTAGTTTAGGGACGGGTTGCTAACGCCAAGTCGATCGGGGCTGCTATCGTCAAACACCTTTCCGTGTTACGCGGAAAGGTGTTTTGGTTGCGGCCTCTTTTGCCGCTGGTCGAGGGTTGCCTGGGCATTTTTTCAAGGAATTTCCGATGATTTTGTGTTCCATTTTTTAGGCAATGAAGTACCCTAACAGTCAAGTAGGCGTGTCAAGAGCTACAGTCTTGATTCAAATAGGGTTTGACGTGAGGATGAAAGCCATGGAAGGTTTCAAGGGCAGCATGCAAAAGTTAATTTATGCCACCGTGGTTGGAACCACAATGGGTTCTGCGGCTGTTTTAGCGCAGGCCAACCCTGCTAACGCTCAAGTCGCCTATGGCAGCTATGTCGGTATTGGCGGTGCCGTTGGATTAACGAATGCAGCAGATACCGGAGAAGGCAGCAATTTTGCCGGGGTGATTTCCGGCCGGTATCGGTTTTTGGAACGCCCCATTTCTCTGCGGGCCCAGGCATTTTTGTTTGGTGGTGAGTTTGCATTTGTGCCGACTGTTTCCTACGACATTCCCCTCAGCTGGAACCTAGATGCCTATGTCGGTGCCGGAGCCTCTTTTACCGGCGGTGGAGATGGTACTCCTTCCCCCGTGGGAGATAAAACGGCCTTTGTGCTGCAGCCTGGAGTTGACTACACCTTTCCTAACAGCAACCTGGTCGCCTTTGGGAATGCGGTGTTTGCGTTTGATGCCTACGAGGAAGGTAACAACATGGCGATCTCGGTGCAGGGCGGGGTCGGCATTCAGTTTTAGGATTTCTGGCCGCAAACTTAGGACAAACGTATTAAAATCCGGCTACTCTGGGCTACTATAGCTGCAAGCAAGCCGGATTTTAATATGGACGCCGCTCAGCCCCTTGGTTCTGTGATTCAAGGCTCTCTCAGTCAGGGCCTGGAAGTCAGGCTTCACCCTGATGTCCTGGTAGAAGACATGCGGGTGGGAAAGTTTTTAGTGGTGGCGGGGGTGCGATCGCACTTCTTCTGCATGCTCACCGATGTGGCCCTGGGCACCGCCAGTCCTCGCATCCAGGCTAACCCGCCCGCCCCTAACAACACTTTTCTGCAGGAGGTGTTAGCTGGCAGCGGTACCTACGGCACCATCAACCTAACGCCGATGCTGATGCTGACCCCAACGGAGTCCAAGGGGGATGCGGCTGTTTCATTAACAGGGGCCGATCGCTCTGCCCAAAGCCGCATTGCCTCCTATCAGGCCAACAGCAACGCCCCCGTAGAGCTCCTGCCGGTGAAAACTATTCCTGGCCATTTCAGCCAGGTGTATGACGCCACCGAGCGAGATTTTCGGGTGGTGTTTGGCTGGGAAGACGACCCCCATCGGCGCAATTTTGCCATCGGCCAGCCCATCGACATGGATGTGCCAGTCTGTCTCGACCTAGATCGTTTCGTCGAGCGCAGCAACGGCATCTTTGGCAAATCCGGTACCGGAAAATCCTTTTTGACCCGGGTGCTGCTGGCGGGCACCATTCGGCAACAGGCGGCGGTCAATCTAATTTTTGACATGCACTCTGAGTACGGCTGGGAGGCAGTCAGCGAGGGCAAGCATTTCAGCACCGTCAAAGGCCTCAAGCAGCTATTTCCAGGCCAGGTGCAAATCTTCACCCTCGACCCGGAAGCCACCCGTCGCAGGGGGGTGCGAGATGCCCAGGAGCTTTACATTAGTTATGACCAGATCGATGTGGAAGATCTGCTTTTGGTGCGGGGAGAGCTCAACCTCTCAGAAGCCAGCTTAGAGAATGCCATTATCCTGCGCAACGAATTTGGCAAGTCCTGGATTAACCGCCTGCTGGCCATGAGCAACGAAGACATCCAGGAATTTTGCGAAACTAAAATGGGTAGCAAGGCTTCGATCATGGCCCTCCAGCGCAAGCTAACTCGCCTTGGCGACCTGAAATATATTCGCAACGTCTGTCCCCACAACTACGTCGGCCAAATCCTCGACCTGATCGATGCTGGTAAGCACGTGGTCGTCGAGTTTGGCTCCCAGTCCAATCTGCTCTCCTACATGCTGGCCACCAATGTGATTGCCCGCCGCATCCACGCTAGCTATGTGCGTAAAGCGGAACGGTTTTTGCAGACTAAACATGCGGGCGATCGCCCCCAACAGCTGATGATCACCATCGAGGAAGCCCACCGGTTTCTCGATCCAGCCACGGCCCGACAGACCATCTTTGGCACCATTGCCCGGGAAATGCGCAAATACTTCGTCACCCTACTGGTTGTCGATCAGCGCCCCTCCGGCATCGATAACGAAGTGATGTCCCAAATTGGCACCCGGATTACCGCCCTCTTAAATGACGAAAAAGATATTGACGCCATTTTTACTGGCGTTTCTGGGGCCCAAAGCCTGCGATCGGTCCTGGCCAAGCTAGATTCTAAGCAGCAGGCTTTGTTGTTGGGCCATGCCGTACCCATGCCAGTTGTTGTTCGCACCCGCCCGTATGACCAGCGATTTTACGCAGAAATAGGCGGTGTCGATTGGTCAGACATGTCTGACCTGGAGGTGTTTGAGGCTGCAACTGCCGCCAAAGCAGATTTAGGGCTGTGAGATTTCCGTAGATTCTCTAAGCCAATCAGGCTCCGGGCAGTTGCAGCCCAGTGCTTTAAGCGGACGCAGCACTTAATTGAACAATCTCGATACCGTTAATGAGCGGGTTTTCTACACTGTGTAGAAACTCGATATTGAGTACACCATCGTTGACCTGGACAGTTGTCGAGAGGACGCCCCCGACTTGATGGCCAAACTCGGCTGATAGATCAACATCATTGAACACAGCAGGGACTACGCCCTCGATGGCAACATCAAACACCCGCTCTCCCGGATCGTTTGTCCCGCCAAATCCATTACCCATGTAGAGATTTACCTGGTAGATCCCTCCTGTAAGCACATCAAATCCATACTGCATTTCAGAGCCGCCGCCGCCATCCCAGCGCTCGGTATCGAAGATGGCTCCTGGCGTAGTCGGTGAGACGTTTGATCCTGGTTCAACAGCCGAAAAGCCAGCGATACTGTTACTGCCAGGATCAATCAGATAGGGACTATTGCTAGTGCCAGTATCAGCAGTCCAGTTCGGCCCATTATCAAGAGCCGCAATCTCACCCCCGCCAGCATTCACTCGGTAAATTATCTGACTGGTAAACTCTTCACCAGCCTCAGTAATTACCAGTTCTCCTGATGTGTTTGCTCCCAGGACAAGCCCTGCTGACGGGGAGCCAATGGAGAAGGTCGCTGTTTCCTCACCTTCTATTACTGAGTCATCAACGACGGTGAGATTAAAGGACGCTTCTGTTTGACCATCTAGAATGGTGAGCTGAGTCGGGATTGTCTCACCAAAGTCCCCGGCAGTGATGCCATCACCAGTCACAGTTAAGTCTACGGTCTGATTACCGATAACCGGAGCCGTGGCCGTGGCCGTCACGGTAATGACGGTACCGTCGACTTCGCTCCCTGTGGCGGGCGCTACGGTCAGATTGACCTGGGGCATTGCCGGAGGTGCTGTGCCAGCCGAGCGAATGACGAGACCGCTTAGCTTGGCCTGATCGACCAAAGTTGTAAAGTCAATATCAATCGCATCCGGTGCCCCAAAGGTGTCGGGGGAAACATTAGTTGGCACGGTAAAGACAACGGATTGATCAGTTAGGCCGCCGTTTTGCGCCAGGATATCGAAGTCATCTAGGACCAGTTGTCCCTCGACTGAAATATCAAAAACTCGGGAACCCGGATTGCTCCAGTAAATTTCTGCAAAATGCAGCTCAACCTTATAGCTCCCTGGATTCACCGGAATCGAGTAGCTGAAGCTACCACTGGGTGCGTTTCGCTCGGTTTCGTAGATGGTGCCATTGAAGGCTGGCTGATCGGCATCAAAGCTGCCGTCGGTATAGGTCCCCCCCCCAACGAAGAAGGTATCTGCACTGAAGGCTATGCCATTCTGGGTGAGCGCAGAGCCGCCTGCATTGATGGCCACGACAACGGCACTGGGCGGGGTGTCATCAGTGTCATTATCGGCAATCACCACATTGCTGGTTGTGGTGGTTCCCAGGCTTAATCCAGCAGAAGGATTACTGAGGGCAAAGATAGCTGTTTCAGTCCCTTCTACCTCGACATCATCGGCAATGGTCAGGGTCACAGACGCCTCAGTTTCACCATCGAGGATAGTCAGCTGAGCCGGAACAGCCTGGACAAAATCGGCAGCCGTCACGCCTGTGCCGCTCAGGTTGAGGTCGATGGTTTGATCACCTGTGACAGCGACCGAAGCTGTCGCTGTCAGGGTAATGGAGGTGCCATCGGCTTCACTGGCGATCGCTGGGGCCACGCTCAGGTTGACCTTAGGGGTTGCTGGAGGGGTCGTACCAGATGAGCGAATCACCAGCCCGCTTAATTTGGCTTGGTCAGCCGAAGTCGTAAAGTCGATATCAATCGCATCAGCCACACCAAATGCATCGGGTGAAACACCGATTGGTACGGTGAAGATAATCGGCTGGTTGATATCGCCACCGTTCTGCGCAAGGATATCAAAGTCATTTAAGACTGCCTGGCCCTCAACCGTAACATCGAAAATTCGAGAACCAGAACCATTCCAGTACAGCTCAGCAAAGTACAGTTCAACGGTGTAGCTACCAGGGGCCACTGGAATCGAGTAGCTAAATGCGCCCAGGGATGTTCCAGCGTTGCGCTCTGTTTCGTAAATGGTCCCATCAAACTCGGGCTGATTGGCGTCATAGAGCCCATCTTCGTAAGTTCCTCCGCCAATGAAAAAGGCATCTGCGGCAAAATTAATGCCATCTTGGGTAATTGCTGGACCACCCGCATTAATCGCAGCCACTACATTGTTGTCGTTATCTGAAATGGCGATCGTAGCTGTATCCGTCTCGCCAATCAGAACGTTAGTGTCACCAGAGGTAATCCCTGTCAGAGTCGCAACCACTGTTTCCGCTGTCTCCGCCAACTGGTCATCAAACACGACCACATCAATGGGAGCGGACAAGTTGCCTGCTGGAATGGTGACTGTACCCGATAAAGCAGTATAGTCTCCTGCCGCTGCACTGGCCGTGCCCGAGACACTGTAAGCAATAATGGTGTCTGTGGTTGCTACGCTACCAAGGCTGACTAAAAACTGGCCGTTGCCAGGTCCTTCCTCGCTACCATCTTGAACTGCCGCAATAGTGACTGGATTAGCAGCTTCATCATCTTGGATAGTGACGGTTGCCGAAGGAGTTGCGCCAACAGTGGCATTGGTACTGGTACCAATGATGTTGACAGTAAAGGCCTCATCAAGTTCAGCGACCTGGTCTTGAACGATATCGACAAAGAAGGTGACATCCTTGGAGCCACCGGCAATCGAAACAGTATCGGTATAGACACCAGTGGCCGCATCAAAGGCTGCCGTGGATGAGGTGTAGGCGTAATCCGCTAGAACCGTTGCCGTCCCCGGCACAATCTGGAAGGTCACCTCAACTGTTTCAGCATTGGGGACAATATCATCGGCCGCAATCGAGATTTGCTGTTGCCCCGCTGCCTCACTGACAATGTAGGGCCCGCCGACGATAGAGACTGCCGGGCCGCCACCGCCCTCCAGCTGAAGGATTTCAAGGCCGTTAACGAGCGGATTTTCCACCCCGTCAATGGCATCGTGTAAGAAATCGATGTTGAGCACCCCATCAATCACCTGAACCACCTGGCTGAGCATAGCGCCCGTCAAATTGCCATAGGTCCCTGACAGGTCAATGTTATTGAGGCTGGCGGGAACAGCCCCCTCAATGGCAACATCAAACACCCGCGCTCCAGCGGCTGCCGTGCCCTCAAACCCATTGCCCATATACAAGCGAACTTCATAGAAGCCCGGGGCAACCTCAAAGGCATACTGCATCTCGGTGCCACCCGCCGCATCCCAGCGCTCGGTATCAAAAATAGCCCCCGGCGTACTCACCGGCACGCTAGCCCCCGGCTCTACCCCTGGAAACCCAGCTAGACCATTGCTGCCAGGATCTGCTAAGAACGGCACATCCGCTAGCCAGTTCGGCCCACCATCAATGGCCACAATTTCTGGACCGCCCGCATTCAATCGATACAGCACGGTGGAAGAGGCCGCGCCCGTCCCGGTGATTTCGAGATCCGTAAAGGTAGCTTGAAACGACCCTCCCGGTGCCTCAGGCTGACCCACATTCGACGCATAAAGCCCCACCGCTGAGCCAGTCGTCTTGCCCTGCACGGTGTTGTTGCCAAGGATGGTACTTAAAACCGTCGTACCGCTCAGGTCAATCGGCCCACCCGTGACCGTTTTGGTCGCACCGCCCCCCACGCCATAGGTCACCGTGGGAGTCGCCGTGGCCGCCAGGGGATTAATCTCTAAGTTGAGAAAGATCTCTTCGTCCGTAGGGACAGCGAATAGATCGTCGGCTTGAAGAAAGACCTCCGCCTGAACCACATCGTCATCTTCCAGCACCAGCTGAATTTCGCCGGCCCCATTGGCGGTAGCCACAATTTTGAGATAGTTACTCTGGTCGCCCGTGCCAATGTATCCCCCAATCTGTTGATTCGGTCCGCTCAACACGGGATTGATGATGGACCATTTGATGTTGAAGGTCTCAACCGTGGGCGCAAATTTCAAGCCGGTATGAAACAGATACTCACCGGTATTGCCAGTGCCAGTCGCATCGCCATTGGAGACAAACTCAACGACCGTCGTCCCGCCCCCGGCAGCGGTGGTGAACTTGATGTTGTCGAGCTTGATGATTTGCTCTGGCAGGGTCGACTCTTCTAAGAAGAACGCTTCAAAGTCAGTCGAGCCATTCACCATGACCCCGGTGAGGCCACCGCCGTAGCCATTGGGGCCGGGGAGGTTGTTGTCTTGGTTCGGGTCAAAGTCCCACAGCAGGGTTTGACCGGGGAATAGGGTGACGGCGGTGCCATTGCTGGCATCTCGAATGAATGGGTCATTCACATTCAGGATGCCGTCACCGTCAAAATCATCGGAGGCGACCCCCGCCCCTGGGGCAAAGACGGTGATGAAGTCAGAGCCAAACTCGGCCACCCAAATGGAGCCATCTGCGTTGACGGTGACATCCAATGGCGTGCCTAAGCCCGTCAGCAGCGTATAAATGCCATCGCCGTCAACTTCTTCGTCATCGGCCGTGCCTAAAACACCATCGGGCCCGGGTCCAATTAACGGTTCTAAGCCTGTGCCGGCATCGTTAACATTCAGCAGAGTGACGGTGTTGTTAAACTGGGCGACCAGCAGCGCTCCTTGGAGGGCGCCATCAAAGGCCGTGCCCGTATATTCAGCTAACCCATTACTGGATGAGCCAATGGTGGCCAAGGCCGGGCTAGCTCCACTGCCGAACGGAATTCGAATGCCGCTCTGGGCAAGGCGAGTCGGGTCACCGGTAAACTTACTGGGGTCAATCAGAAAATCCGCCTCAATATCGACGCTGCCGGGAACCAGCGTCGATAGATTCGGGACTGTCGGAACGGATAGAGCCCCATCGGGAGTTCCGCTGTTGTTATAGGCCGTCCACGATAGGGTTTGATTGGAGCGAGCCGGGGCGGCATGGCCGTAATAGCCGCCGTCTTTAATCGAAAAGAGCGGTTCAGGGTCGCCTGTTCCACCGTTATTCGGCTGATTAGTCGCTTTGCCATCCACCAGGATGGGGTCGCCGCCAAACCCACCGTTTGAACCGTTATCGACGGTGTAGAGATTGCCCGATGCTGACCACACCAGGTCATAGGGATTGCGGAAGCCATCGGCATAGATCCGCAGGGGGGCATCGGCGGGCAAAAGGGCCATGTTCAAGCCATCGTTGCCCCCAAAGGGGCCGTTCTCATCCATGCCAAATTCGTCTTCACCGACGCCGTCGGTGACATTGGCGATGTTGGGGTCATCGAGGGTCGGCAGGTCGTAGACATATTGGCGAGGGGCCGCCGCGCCGCCACCAGGAACGACCCCGCCATCGGCATCGGTCTTGATGGGCAGGGCATTCAGGGCGGGCAGGTCGATTTCGAGGACCGTTCCCGAGAGGGCATATTCTCCGGTGTTGGAAAAATAGGTGGATGGTGCCCCGTTATTGGTATTACCGCCGACGGCGAGATACAGCTTTGTCCCGTCCGGAGACAGGGTCATGCCGTTATTAGAATGGTTCTCTTCTGAGCGCGGTAAGCCCCGGATTAAATCAACGGCTTCCCAACCGGTGCCCGTCCAGGTAACCCGGGTCAATATCCCAGAGTTGGTGTCGAGGTTTAAATCGTTATTCACCCCAATCCGCGGGTCGCTCGAGGTGATGTACAGAATCGGGTTTTCAGCGGTGCCGGCCACCAGTAAACCGGTGACTTGGCGGTCAATGAAGGGATTGAGTGACCCGTCATCGTTGTGATTCATGATGGAGGTAATCACGCCGCTGCCATTGGCTAGGGTCAATACCTCATGGTCGGTGGCGCTGTATTGACCGGTGGCAGGGTCGAATTCAATCGTGAAGGCGTTGATGCGACCGGTTTGCTCTGACACATACAGCCGCCCGTCAGGACCAAACTGTAAAGACGTTGGGTTGGCGAGATCGCCGATGCCATCGCCGGCTACCCCGGCAAATTGACCCGCTGGAATAAAGTTAATATCAACCATGAAAACAACCTGCTCCTGTTAACTCTGGAAAACATCCAAAACGCCCTCGTTGGCGGGATGTTTGGGTATGCTTAAATCTGCTTCTTGAAAACTTTATATCGGCAAATGTATGGCTCTGCTGCTCTGATTTCAATAGGGTTTTCCCAGCTCTATTGACTGAACTAAACCAGTCTGGCTGCAGACCCGTAGCAGCTCCTCGGGGTACCTTTGACCGCAGTCGCCTCTTGTCTAAATGGCCGCTCCCTCTTCTGACTTGAATACTGTGGATAATACCTATCCAAGCTCAAATCAAGAGACTGGTCAGGGCCATCTCAGGGTTTTTACTGAAAGTTCAAAGTATTAATAAGAAAAGATGGGGCACGGTTCTTCATACGAAATTCATCTAGAAGAAACAGCCGTAAATTCTATTGGGATTTAGATTTAGTCGAGGTAGAAGACGCGTAGTGAATCGCCTAGCTAACTCTGTAGCCCCTAGGCGTAATCATCGCACCTTCGTGCACAAGGGTGCTGCGATTGCCCACTAATACTGTTGTCAGCATATCTACTGGATGATTGAGGAATTCGCGTAGAGTTGTCAGGACAATGAACTCATCTTCACGATAGGCCGATCGCACTAGGGCTACGGGCGTATCTTCAGAGCGATGGTCCAGCAGAATTTTTTGAGCGATCGCAATCTGCTCTGTACGGGTTTTGGACTTGGGGTTGTAGAGAGCTACGACAAAATCGGCCTGGGCGGCGGCCTGTAGCCGCTGCTGAATGATCTCCCAGGGGGTAAGTAAATCGCTCAGGCTGATGGCGCAAAAATCGTGCATCAGCGGAGCCCCGACCCTGGCAGCGGCAGCCTGGAGGGCAGAAATTCCGGGCATTACCTCGACCCTGGGAGTTGTGCCATCCCAGCCTTGATCCGCCAGCATTTCCATCACCAGTCCGGCCATGCCATAAATGCCGCAGTCTCCGGACGAGATGACGGCCACCGATAGGCCCCAGTTTGCCAAGTCGATCGCCCGTTCTGCCCGCTGGCGCTCCTGGGTAATCGGCAGGGCTTCAATGACCTGACCTGGGCAAAAGAGGGGGCGAATCAAGTCGATATAGAGACGATAGCCAATCACGACATCGGCCCGACTGATGGCGGCTTTTGCCGCCGGGGTGATCTGGTCAAGGCGGCCAGGACCGGTACCCACTAACCATAGCTGACCAGGTTTACCGATGTATTTCCGATCGGCTCGGGC
>PYEQ01000104.1 GCA_003017785.1 filamentous cyanobacterium CCP5
GTGCTGGTAAGTGGAAACAGTACAGCTATCCCAACTACCTCGAAGACCTGAAGCCCTATCAGGTAGTGCTCTGCCCTGACCGCGATGAACCAGGGGTAAAGCATTGCGAGGAAATAGAGGCAGACCTGATAGACCACGGCATCCCCGTCGCTGGCTGGCTCTATGCCTTCCCTGACTCCTATCTGTGGCAGCGCTTACCCAAGTCAGGCGGGGCCGATGTTGCCGACTGGATAGCCGATGGTGCGACCCGCGATGACATCTTGGGGGCCGTCGAAGCCCGCCGCGTGGCCCCAGTATCGCCGGAACCAGTCACCGGCCCCAGCATTCAGCTGGAGGAAAAGCATTGCAGTATGCGGGTTCAGTACCACCAGATTAGGAATGAGGTGGGCGATCAGCTGCGATATAACCTGCTGACCAAGGGCATTGAGTTAGACGGTGAAGCCCTAGACGTAGATGACCTCCAGGTGAAGCTCGCCGTCGAGAACAACATCCAGGCAGCCGACAACCACTTTCAGAAGATAGTCAGCAGCATTGCGAGGGAGAAGCCCTTTAGCCCAGTAGTTGAGTACCTCGACCAGGTGCATCAGCAACATGGTCACAGCACCACCATCCTCGACAACCTGGCCGCCCGCTACTTTGGCGCTACTCACCCCTTGCATGACCGCTACATCCGCAAAACGCTGATCGCCGCCGTCGCCCGCGCCTACGAGCACGGTTGCAAGGTCGATACCGCCTGCATCCTGCAGGGCCGTCAGGGGGCCAACAAGTCAACGTTTTTCAAGGTGCTGGCCAGCGATGCCTGGTTTGATGACTCCCTTGGCAATGCCTCAGATAAAGACGAACGACTGAAGCTTCACAAGGTCTGGTTCGTCGAGTGGGCAGAGCTTGAGACCGTGTTCAAGCGTCGAGATGTGGCCACTGTGAAGGCGTTTCTGTCTTCGAGCCGTGACCTAATCCGCCCGCCCTATGGCCGTGAAGTGAAGGAGTTTGACCGGCCAAGCATCATCGTTGGTACGACCAATGAGATTGAGTTCTTATCAGACCCGACCGGCAGCCGCCGCTACTGGGTTGTTCCGGTGGCGAGAAAGATCGACATTACCCAGCTGGCCAAAGAACGCGATGCCATCTGGGGCGCTGCGGTCGCTGCCTACCGGGCCGGTGAACAGTGGTGGCTCAGCGATGACGACCAGGCGCTCAGTGATGAGCTGAACCAGGAATATGCGACCCAAGACCCTTGGGCCAATGCAGTTGAGGCTTACCTGTCGGAGCTGGCCGGTGATGAGGTGACGGTCGATCAGATTCTTGAGAACTGCATCCATCTCGACTTAGACAAGCAGACCAAGGGGGCCGAGATGCGGATAGCCGGAATTTTGAAGCAGGGCGGTTGGACAAAGGAGCGGCGTCGAGCCGGAGGCCGTCGATTCATGGTCTGGACGCGCAGTGAAATGAAAGAAATATCTTTTTTCACTGAAAGAGGTGTGGCCGGTGTGGCCACAACCGCAGAACCATCGAAAAATCAATCGTTTCAAGCTGGCCACACCTTGGCCACACCTATAGATCGAGGTGTGGCCGGTGTGGCCAGTCAGGGGACTCAGTGTGACGGTGATGTGTGCCAATCGTCCAAAGTGGCCACACCTGGCCACACCTCAAAAACCAGGTGTGGCCAGCCTCAAACCTTTTCAGAGCAAGGCTTAGAAGCAAAGTGGCCACACCGGCCACACCTAGATCGAAGACTTAAAGTTGACGGCGCTGGATTTCAGGTTGGCGATGCCGTTCGCAAAGCTGGTAAGACTGGATGGCGAGGTGAAATCGTTCGCATCGTCAGCCCCACCCATGTCGATGTGAAGTGGACTGGCGAGAAGCATCCTCAGCAAATGGCGATCGCTGACCTGCAACTCATCCTCGACCAGGCGCAATCATCCCCATCCCTGAATGGAACCCATCACAATGGCCACTCGTAAGAAGAAGACCCGCAATAAGAAGGGCAGTGTCTCGGTTGAGTGCCGTAACGGGATGTTGGGGCTGCGATGGCGCTACCAGGGCAAGACCCGTCGCATGGCCCTAGGGATGCCCGATGCCCCGCTCAACCGCCATCTAGCCCAGGGCAAAGCCTCTGAAATCCAGGCAGACATCGCCTATGGCCGCTTCGATGACAGCTTGGCCAAGTACCGGCCCCAAGTCGAGCCAGCGCCGGTGGCAGCCGTGACCACGGCTCAGCTATTCGAGCGGTTCATCGAGCATCGCCGCCTGGAGGGCACCAGCGGGCAAGCGATCGCCGCCCGCTACAAACCGATGCTCTCCAACCTGAAGCGCTTTGACCGCTGCATCGAAGACACTGCCACCGCCAGAGACTTTGTAGACACGCTGCGATGCCGTCAATGCCCTCGCACCGCAAACCAGAATCTATCCCTGCTCAAGGCGTTTGGCCGCTGGTGTGCTGACCAGGAGCTGCTAACGCTGAACCCATACGCCCCCATCAAGCCAGCTAGACCAGGCAGGCCCGTGCAGAATCGGAAGCCCTTTAGTCGGGATGAAGTGACTGCATTCCTGGCAGAGCTGCGCACTGACCCCAAGTGCTACTACTACTACGACTTCTGCTACGTCATGCTGTCACTAGGGCTGCGACCCAGTGAAGCGATCGGGCTCAGATGGAAACACCTCGACCTCGACCGGGCAGAGGTGAGCATCTGTGAAGTGCTGGCCAGGTCGAGCGATGGTAAGACGGCAGGCTATGCCCGTCAGCGAAAAGTCACCAAAACGGTTAACGTCCGAAATCTACCGCTTAGCCCTCGCCTGGTGGCTCTGCTGCGGGGCCGTCAATCTATCGACAGTCAGCCCGATGACCTGGTCTTCACCACTAAGACCGGCTTGGCCATCGACGATCACAATTTCAGGGAGCGCGTTTGGAAACGGGTCTGCACCAATGCAGGCATCACCTATCGACCGCCCTACACCTCTCGCCACACCTGCCTTAGCCACGGCATCGAGTATGAAGGCTGGACCCTCATCCAAGCGGCTCATATCGCTGGCCACACCAGCACCCGCATGGTGGCCGAAACCTACGGCCATATGATGGAGCGGCCAAACATGCCGGAGTTTTAACGTACGAAACCCATGGACACAATTTGGACACAAAATGCTGTCTTAACGAGTTTCAGGAAGTACCAAGAAGTACAAGCCCCTTGAATGATCAGGTGGCTGAACCCCTTAGTACATCCTCTGAAACCCAATCGGAGCGGCGGGATTTGAACCCACGACCCCCACTACCCCAAAGTGGTGCGCTACCAAGCTGCGCTACGCCCCGAATGTCTATAGCTTATCCAGAATAACATGGCAGGCGATCGCCGTTTCAACTTCTTGTCGCCGTTACCCATACTAATAGCCGTAGGACCAGCGAGCCCGATAGCCCCGGGCATCGATGTGGGTAAACACCGAAGAAGACGCCAGGCCTCCCTTGCTCCCCCACCAGCTGTTTAACGCTGCATACACGTCGTAGGGATGGTAGCCAGACACCACAAAGTCCACGGCATCGCCGTAGAGATGGCGAGAATTCGTCGCTCCCCCAATGGCGCTGTTGATGGCCGGGGGGCGATACCAGGAATTGATACCCATGGGGCGGCCCCCAAACCGGTAGCGAATCTCTTCTAATGCCTGGCAGATGCGGATGATTCGATAGACAACGCTAGAGCTCACCGGAATGCGTGTTCCGTAGTGGGTAGCTTCGCCCCAGGTGAAGTTACCTCGTTCGCCATAGTCGGTGCGCCAGATAATCGGGTTATTGGTGTAATACACCCCATCAAACCCCGGAAACCGCAGTGCCTTCCCCGGCCCGCTAGGATTAGCCGGCTGGGTTTGGGGTTCTTTGGGGGCGTTGCCAGGGGTATTGCCGCTGATCTCAACATCAGGGGCGTAGGCGTACCAGGTAGTCAGATTCTTAGGACCCAGAAACGCCCCCTCCAGGGCAACCTTGACGTGGTTTCTGTCCGCATCGCTGTAGGAGTTGAGCTCAAACACGGTGCCATTTTTAGCAAACACCTTATCCGCTGCTGGCAGCTGGCTAGAGAGCACCGGAGCTGTTTTGAACAGGGTATCGCTGACCACCTTAAGTTCTAACCGGGTGCCCTGGATTCTGACGTCAGGGTTATAGGCGTACCAGGTATTGCGATTTTCAGGTCCTAGAAAGGCATTGGCGATCGCCACCTTGGTGTGGTTATTCGCCGCTGGCAGATAGGAAGCCAGCTCATACTCAGTCTGGTTAGGGACAAATATTTTCTGAGAATCGTTCAGCTGGGTAGACAGCTTGGGCTCTGACTTAAATAGGGTGTCGCTGACCACCTTGAGGATGATTGAACTCAGTAGTTCAACATCAGGGGTATACACATACCAGCTGGTGGTTTTCTGGTCGCCCACCGTCGGCGCCAGCAGCTCAATGCGCCAGTGGTTGTCCCCGACATCAACATAGAACTCGATGTCAAAAATGCTGCCATTCTTGACAAACACCTTTTCTGAGTCAGCGAGATCTCGTGACAGCTTTGGCTGCCGCTTAAACAGAGTGTCGCTGATCGCCTTGATCCGCATAGCTGTGTGTCCCTTGGGTGGGGATGTCCCCGTTGCCTTACCCGATTTTAGAACTGGGGCTTTAATACTTCCATCGGGCCCAAATGCCTCGGGTATCGATGTGAGTAAAGTTGGTTGCACTAGCCAATCCCCCCCGACCGCCCCACCAGCGGTTGAGTTTGGCATAGACATCAAAGGGATGCACCCCCGCAATCACAAAGTCGGCGGCGTCGCCGACCAGATGGCGAGAGTTGCTAGCCCCGCGGACAGCCCGATTAACCGCCGGAGGACGATACCAGGAGTTAATGGTCATGGTCCGCCCCCCGTAGTTGTGACGAATATCTTCTAGGGCTTTGCAGACCCGCAGGATACCGTAGACCACGTTGGCGTTTTCGGGTATGCGGGTACCGTTACGGGTCGCCTCTCCCCAGGTAAAGTTCCCCGGTTCACCGTGCACCGTCGTTCGAATAATCGGATGATTGGTGTAGTAAACCCCTGTAAACCCAGGGAATCTCAGCGCCTTACCGGGATCTTTGGGGGTTGCGGGCTGGGTAACCGGGGCGGTTTCATTGGGCTGATTCCCGGATTCATTGCCATTAATGCGGATATCGGGGGTGTAAGCATACCAGGTGGTCAGGTTTTTGGGGCCTAAAAAAGCGCCCTCGAGGGCAACCTTGACGTGGTAGGTCCCAGCTTCTGCAAAGGAATTGAGCTCAAAGACGCTGCCAGTTTTGACAAATATCTTTTCGTCTGCGGACAGCTCACTGGATAGGGTTGGCTTAGCTTTAAACAAGGTATCGCTGATGACCTTAAGCTCTCGCCGTGTGCCCTCAATCTTCACATCGGGCTGGTAGACGTACCAGGTATTGAGCTTTTTGGGGCCCAGATTCTCGCTGGCCAGGGCGACTTTAACATGGCCCCCGGCCGCCGGCAGGTAAGAAGCTACCTCAAACTCAGCACCGTTGCCCACAAAGATTTTCTGGTCGTCGGAGAGATCGCTGGAGATCTTGGGTTCAGTCTTAAATAGGGTGTCGCTGGTAACTTTTAGGGTGATGGGTGACTTCAGCCTAATATCTGGCTCATAGAGATACCAAACGGTGGTTTTCTGATCGCCCAGGGTGGGCTCTACGAGCTCTATCTGCCAGTGGTTTGAGCCAATGTCGATGTAGTACTGAATGTCGAATTCAGTGCCGTTGCGGACCAAGACGCGCTCGGATTCGCCCAGCTGGTCAGACGGGAGGGGCTTGAGCTTGAAGTAGGTGTCGCTTTTGACTTGAATGTGCATAGCAGTGCATCCCGTGTGGGGCGAAGGTGAATAGTCCAGCGCTAATCTGGCTCAAACGACCCGCCAGCGTCCGCTATTGTCTTTGAATATTAAGGACAATCCCGAAAAAAATCGCTTTTCCCAACCGTGACGGTTACACAAAGTTACAGTTCCTAAAACACCGTTAGGCCCTGGAGGGCCTGGAGCAGTTCAGGCACCGCGTCGGCTTCCCAGGTGCCTTCTCCCTGGCGTCCTGTGAGCAGCAGAATGCGCAGGCCGTAGCGATCGCTAAATCCTGCCGCTTCCAGCCAGATGCGTTCGGTCTCGGCTTCGCAGGTAATCTGCTCGGCGTCCATTAGCTCTGCCCCCATCGCCGCCATGGTGCCAGCGAGTTGTAACGCTAGCCGGTGAAAGTCTTCTAGCTCCTGGGCGGTGAGCTCCATGGCCCAGCCCAGGCCCCCGATCAACCCACAGTAGTGGGCTGATCTATCCCACCCCAGCCGCCAGGCTTTGCCTTCTTTGAGGTAGCGCTGATGGGAGACGGAGTTGGCGGAGGACATGGCGACTCTGTGAACGGAAGTAGGGGAAACCATCATAGTAGGGGCCCTTGGGGACAGCCTCGAGGGTTTCAGGCCCGGTTCTGGAGGCTAGCCTCCAGTCCAGTCGTAGGGGGGCGACGGCAGCCGCCATGGACGTAAAAATGGGGCCGCGATCGCGGCCCCATTCTCACAATCAGCTATTCAAAGTTTGGCTACTCGCCAATGATTTCTGGCTGGGTCAGCTCGTCTGACATTTCAATGATGGCCCGCAGCACCGGCTTCATCTTGGGCTCGTCCAGGCTGTCAAAATCTTCGAAGCGGCGGCGCTGGGCCCGATTGGCGACCTGGACCGTAATCCGATAGCGATTCGAGGCTGCCTGGATCAGATCTTCAGCCCGGCGCATGACCTGGTTGCTATCAAAAGGAGAACGCTTACTCATACATCAAAGATAAAGAGGTGCCAACCCATTCTACCAAGCAACCCCCGCCAGCGTAGCCTCCCGGTGGGAAAGCCCGTTTGCTCCCTGCCACTGAGCCAGAATAAACGGTAGAGAGTCCAACGGGACCATGGCTGACGTTCAGCCTGTGAGAACCTGGAATTCTCCGCAGGAAGGTAAATATGGCTACTGGAAATTGCCCTTGTAAAGATTTGAAAAGTGGGATGGCTGGGTGCTACTCTCGACTCAGTCTTAAATTCTTTGCCTGGCCTGCCAATGATCGGTGCTCCCATTCGTCAGTCATCTATCCGGTCTAAAGTGACCCAGCCTAAGAAGATTGTCGTGATGGGAGATAGCCTGGTATACGGCTATGGGGATCCCGAAACCGGGGGCTGGGTAGAACAGCTCCGCCGCCGCAGCATGGCTCCGGGCAGCGCTGAGCCCGTGATCTATAACCTGGGGGTGCGGGGCGACGGAGTCAGTCGCGTGGCCCAGCGGCTAGACCATGAGTTTCATTCCCGCGGTGAGCTTCGCAACCGCGTGCCCGATCTGATTGTACTTTCCGTCGGCGTTAACGACTCTGCGCGTTTAGGCCGATCCAATGGTCGCTTTTACACTGATTTCGACAGTTTTCAACGGTCGATGGATGGCCTGCTGTGTCGGGCGACGGAGCTCTGTCCGGTGCTGTTCGTGGGCATGACCCCGGTCGACGAAGGGGCGATGCCCTTCATGGATGCGCTGTACTATTCTCACCGGGACCAGCAGCGCTACAAGGCGGCTACCCAGATGGCCTGCCACGCCCACGGAGTCCCCTATTTGGACGTGCTGGAACTGTGGCTGCAGCGGGGCCAGTGCTGGTGGCAGTCGCGGCTGTGTGCCGATGGTCTGCACCCCAATAGCCTGGGCTATCGAGCCCTATTAAAAGACATTTTGGCCTGGGAAGCGTTTGGTGGCTACCTGGCTGCCGCCTGATCCCAGGAAGCTACAGGGCCGGTTCCTGGGCTAGCACCAGCCACAGGCACATCAGGGTCAGCAGTAAAATCAGTTTGATCACGGGGACGGCTCATCGGGCGCTTGCCTGTCGGCCTCTAGCCAGTCGTTGCCAATTCTAATGGTCAGATCAGACTGGAGGTCACCGGTAGATTCGGCGATCGCTCGGCCAATTCCCAGTATGGATGTCAGGCTTCTGGCGGAATCTAGATCACCGCGCTGGGCGATCACCTGGGTCTGGGCCTGGGTGGCAGGCCAATCTTGAATCACATAAACATTATGAAAGCCCTCGGATCGCAGCTGCTGGGCCATCTCAGCGGCTACGTTGGGATTCGCGGCGGCATTCTGGACAGCAATGTGCATATCCCAGACTGAGGTCTGCTCTCGATTTTCCGCTAAGGTCGCCAGGGCATCTACCTGAAAATGATCTGCCATAACCTCGCTAATGGCATTGCGATCGGGAATCCAATAGCTGGCGATGTATTCTTGGCGACTGCTAAAGCGCCCCGGCAGCATCACCATGCGGAAGTCATCTCCCTGGAGATCCAGCCCAAAATTTGCCAGGGCCAGCATCTCTTCTAGGGTCAGATTGGTATCGATGTAGCGCTGCAAGATGCCCATGCCCTGGGGCAGCTGGGTAATCACTCGGGGATCTTTCAGGCGATCCCGTAGGGCATCCAGCAGCATCTGCTGCCGCTGGACTCGGCCAATATCCCCATTGGCGTCCTTGCGAAACCGGGCAAACTGTTCTGCCTGATCACCATCGAGGGTCTGCAGACCCGGATACAGATCAATGTGGAGATCCTGGGTGCGGTCTTCATAAATCATGCGCTTGGGCACTAGGACTTCGACCCCGCCGACTAGATCGACAATTTCCTTGAATGCGCCGGTACTGACCCGTACATAGCGATCAACGGGGATGTCACCGAAGTTATAGCTAATGGTTTGGGCCACCAGTTCGGGGCCCCCTTCGACATTGGCCTGGTTAATCTTGTCAATGCCGTAGCCGGGAATGGTGACCCGAGTGTCCCGGGGAATCGACAGCAGGTTAACGGTGTGGGCTTCGGGATCGATGCGCACCAGCAGCAGGGTGTCGGTGCGTCCAGTAAAAATTGCTTCAGAGTTCTCGTCAACCCCGGGGACTTCATCAATGCCCATGACCAAGATATTGACTGGGCGCGCCACCTGATAGCGAAAGCCAGTCTGCCATAGCTCCCCTAGGCCAGCCTGAACCTTAGTAGGTTCTTCAGGGGTGGGCAGAGGTACCCACAGCCCCAGCAAGCCACCTCCGATGGCGCTTAAGGTGGCGGTGCCGATGAAGGCTCCCGCCCAGGCTCCTCGGCGTAGCCAGCGCCGCCAGCGGGGCTGCTGAGGCGGCAGGTAGACGGTGGTTACCGGTGCCGCTAGGGTTGCGACGTCATTCTCGGACAGATCGCCCACTGAAGGACTGGACGCTCCTGTAGAGTCGGGCTTGGGAGGTTTTGGCCCAGGTTGGGAATCAGCGGGGGGCATATAGTAGGCATCCAGTCGGGTTCACTCGTCGGGCAGACTCTAATCTCACCTCTTACAGCCACAGCCAGGAGCCACCGGACAAGCAGCGGCGGGTTTAGCAAGTCTGTGGGAAAAAGTCGGATTTATGATTTGTTAATCAATATTAAGGCGATTATAGTCCTTGTTCCAAATCCGCCGAAGTAGCATATGACCGAAAACATCGAGAGGGCGGCAATGGCTTCAGTGATTCCGGTGATTTTGGCCGGGGGGAAAGGGGAGCGCTTCTGGCCGGTGAGCCGGCTGAAGCGGCCTAAACAGTTCCTCTGCCTTGACGGTAGCGATCGCAGTTTAATCCAGGCCACTGCCGACCGACTTCTACCGTTAGCGGGTGATTGGCATTCCCTCTGGGTGATTACGGCCGCCCATCTGGCCGATGGGGTCAGGGAACAGCTGCCGGAACTGCCGGAGGCCAATTTGCTGATTGAGCCCCAGGGCCGGGACACGGCTCCGGCGGTGGCCTGGGCTACCGCAGAAGTCGCTAAGCGCCACGGCGAAGACGCCATCGTCGGCTTTTTCCCGGCCGACCACTGGATTGCAGACGAAGATCATTTCCGGCAGACCCTTCAGGCCGCCGCCCAGCTCGCCCAGAATCAAGGGGCGATCGCCACCCTGGGGATTACCCCCACCTTTCCCTCCACGGGCTATGGCTACATCGAGCAGGGGCCAGAGGTGGGTCAGTTTGGCGACCTCAGCGCCTACCGGGTCAGTCGCTTCACAGAAAAGCCCGACGCCGCTACCGCCGAGCAGTTTATCGCCAGCGATCGCTACAGCTGGAATAGCGGCATGTTTATTTTTCCGGCGGGGGGGATGCTGAAAGAACTCAAAACCTATGCTCCTGAGCTAACGGAGCCAATCCTGGCCCGGGGAGTCGCGGCCTATGGAGAGCTGCCCAAGCTCAGCATTGACTACGCGGTCATGGAAAAAACCGATCGCGCCTACGTCATGCCCGTGGCCTTTGGCTGGGACGACCTGGGGGACTGGAACGCCGTCGAACGACTGCTGAAGCAGCCCGCCGACAAAAACGTGGAACTGGCTACCCACCTGGGGATCGACACGAAAGGCAGCATTATTTACGCCTCCGATGCCGATGAGTTGGTGGTCACCATTGGCTTAGAAGACGTGGTGATTGTGCGGGACGGCAACGCCACCCTGATCGTCCGCAAAGACCGCACCCAGGACATCAAAGCCGCCGTCAAGCAACTTGGCGCTGAAGACCGCTTTCAGCACCTGCTGTAGCCGGGCCGCAACGCACTGCTGATCTCCATCCCAATACCTGCATCGATATGCGCACCAGGGGATGGAGATCAGCAGTGCGTTGCGGCCCGGCTACAGCAGGTGCTGAAA
>PYEQ01000105.1 GCA_003017785.1 filamentous cyanobacterium CCP5
TCAAAGGTGACATGCTCCCTTTGGAGCGTGGATCGATAGAGCGTTTCCAAGACGGAAAAACATACTGCCATCCCCACTGCTGATTGGCGTTTGGGTACTTTCGTTCCAGGGCATAGGGGAGTTCAACCATGCCGTATCCCATTGATAAGTCCATCTGGTGCAATTTTTTGGCTTTCTGAAGCTGGAGTTGAAGAGGAGACTCCAGAGATTTCGGCAGCATAGTCTGACGATCTTTTTTCCCTTTGCCGTCGCGCACTGTAATTTGCCCGTAGTCGAAGTCCAAATCCTTCACCCGTAGCCGCAAACCTTCTGAAAGGCGCATGCCACTGCCATAGAGCAAACTGACGATGAGATGCTCAACACCGTCTAGATAAGCCAAAATTTGGTTCACTTCCAAGCGACTAAATACTACAGGTAGCCGTTCTGGCCTCTTCGCCCGTTCGATATTCTCGATGTAAGGCAAATCAACTAGCAACACTTGTCGATAGAGAAATAGCAACGCACTCAACGCCACAGTCTGGGTAGAAGGAGCTACACTTCGTTGAATCGCTAGATGCGAGAGATATGCCCGGATTTCATCTGCTCCCATCTCCTTCGGGTGGCGCTTGTTGTGGAACAAGATGAAATCTCGAATGTAATGCACGTAGGACTTCTCAGTTTTAAGACTGTAATGCCTGAGGCGAATTGCTTCTTTGACCTGGTCAAGCAGGCGAGGGGGTTGGAGTGATGACATAGATAGCTGCTGGATAATCCCCAAAATAAGGGGGCTTATCCGTCAAAACTGCTGGATAACACCCCTGAATACTAGGATTAACCATCGGATCTGCCAGATAACACCCTGGAAACCCGGACTTATCCGGCAGATATGACAATTAAATCCTTAAGGAGCAGGTATTATCCCGCAGATCTAACGGATAATGCGGATCGTGTAGGGGCTTATCCATCAGATCTGATGCTTAATACATAGTTAGCTGCCTTCACGTAGTGAGGAGATAAGAAGTGAATGAGATTGATATCTTCAAAAAGTTAGCTTCAAATTTAACCGAACGAAAGAGTATCGCAGCATTGAGCGATTATGAAGTACTGCACAACAACATCTCTTTCTCACACGACTTGCTAGAGAAATGCCTGAGTTATCTCAACTACATAGTTTCTAAAATCAAGAACATCATAAGTGCCGATGAATCACTTCAGAGTAAATACCGAGGTGGGAATGACTTAAACGCATTTGTATTGGTCATACCTAGTCTGTTGTCGAATGATTTAGAGGTTATTAGGAAATTAGCTCTGCTTACAATGGCAGATAGTCATGAAGAAATTGATATTAATAGTGTTGGCAAGCTGCATAAGGGATTTATCGAATACAACAATCTAGTTACAGCAACGAGACAATTTGTTGACAGCTTGATCGCTGACGCCTATCAAATGCATCTACTTGATCCTAAGGAGTTCAATTATCATGTTCTCCTATCATTAAACAGCTTTGAAAAATATGCTACCAAGTCAATTCGTCAAGGACTATTTAACGATGAGGTTGAAGAAGCCTTGCTGGAGTTTAGGAAGCTTAATTTTCGTGACTGGAAAAACTCCTCTATAACAAAATGCCAGCATTCTACCTTCGCAAGTAAAGTTGACTATTTGTTTTCAAAATTGAGGTTAAATACAGGTGACGATGATATCTTTAAAGAACAGATTAAAGATTTATTTAAGTTCTCTTCCGAATTTACACACATCGGGTATATCTCGACTTTCTTTACATCCCAATCAGGATCTCAACCTATTTTTGGAAGTGAAAAAGGTTCCTATCTGCCGAGTACTGAAAATTTTAATGAACTAAAGTATCAAATCCTGGAGTCGTGTATAAATTTTATATTCAAGGTTTATGCTCCCAGTATCAAAATAAGTATTGAGAAGGTTTTATTGAAGCCTTTCTGTGAGTCTATATCAAGTGATTTAGACAAGCTGATCTCAATGTTAAAGTATGGGATAGAAACACGGAATAATAACTATTTTTTCTTTGTTTGTGCATCTTTGATTTCTTCTGCTGAGACGATAGATTTACCCTGCATCTGTGGTTATATGAATCGGTGGAAGCCACCCCATGAAAATAGTGATCTTTTTTGTAAAGGATGCGGTAGTTCTTATAACATTATGGCGATGGATGGAGATCCTGGGTATGTCATTACAAGCAACGGTCCCGTTAAGGTCATAGGTTCAAGTGTGCCGGACTTTCAAGATTTATCCTTGGAGCAACAGCAAGGAATCATAAACCAAGTAGCAGCGTTAAGAGAAGATAGTCTAGGCAGCAGCTAACAACCGCGCTGCACCGGAACATTTCAATACAGTTGGCTAAGTTGCAAGGGTTTCCTACGTCCGGTGAGCGCTAACGTTAGCTGGCTTCATTAAATACTGTCGCCAATCTTGGAGAGTGCGTTGCTGCCAAACAAACACACCCCACCAGAAAGAAGCACGACTGCAGACTAATAGGGCGATCGCAAATCTCCCGTAGGTTGGGTAATCAGATGGGGATTGGGCTGGGCTGTCTGTCGACCATCAATTGAGCATCCTGCCCATTGCAAACAGCTCGTTACCATCGGGTTAATTTCCGCTGCGTTTTAGTCCTCAGGCCCCTGGCAGTCACTACACTTTGAGTAGACCCGGACAAAACCGTCGATAAATCCCCTCGTAGTTGAGCTATGCGGATACTGCTGGTAGATGACGACGAAGCCCTCATGGAAACCCTGGCAGAGAGCCTCATTCACCAGCGCTACGCCGTCGACATGGCAGCGGATGGCGAAACCGCCCAGGAATTCATTGCCCTGTTTGCCTACGACCTGATCGTGCTCGACATCTTGCTCCCCGACGTGGGCGGCATTGCCCTCTGCCAGCAGCTGCGCCAGCAGGGGATAAACTGCCCCATTCTGATGCTCTCGGCCAAAGATGACAGCAGCCACAAGGTCAAAGCCCTCGATGCCGGTGCCGACGACTATGTAGTCAAACCCTTTGACTTTAGCGAGCTGTGTGCCCGCATTCGGGCCCTGCTGCGGCGAGACAGCCCCAGCGCCGCCACCGTGCTGGAATGGGGAGAATTGACCCTGGACCCCAACACCTTTGAAGTCGCCTACGGAGACCATCAGATCCACACCACCCCCAAAGAATATGCGCTGCTAGAGCTGTTTCTACGCCATCCCACCCGGGTATTTAGCCTCGATGCGATCATCGAAAACCTGTGGTCGTTTGAAGACCCGCCAGGCGGTGATGCCGTCAGAACCCACATCAAAGGACTGCGTCAGAAGCTCAAAGCAGGCGGAGCCGCCAAGGACTTGATTGAAACGGTCTATGGCTTGGGCTATCGCCTGAAACCCCTGGAATCGCCTGCCCCCCTTCCCCATCGGCCTGAGGCCCAGCCAGCCAACTCCCAAGAACCAGAGCCGACAGCGGCGGCCCTGGCAGCAGCGGTGACGAAAGCCTGGGAGTCTCACCAGGACACCATGGAGGAACGGCTGCGGGTCTTAGAAGCGACGGCGGCGGCCCTGGATGGCGGCGATCTGGGAATGGACCTGCGGCGGGATGGTCGAGCCCAGGCTCACAAGCTGGCAGGCTCCCTGGGCTGTTTCGGGTTTTCGGAGGGGTCGCGTCTGGCCCGGGAACTGGAGCATCTGCTCCAGCTAGACGCGCCGTTTGAAGATCAGCAGGTGACTCAGGTTTCATCCCTGGTGGAGCGACTGCGCCAAAACCTGGAGGGCGGGTCACGGGCACCAGTGGAAGTGGCGATCGCGGCGGTGCCCCAGCTGCTGGTCGTAGGGGCTGAGGCCGCCTTTGTGCAGGATCTGGTGACCGCAGCCCCAGAGGGCATGCAGGTAGTAGCGGTAGCAGACCCGGTTCAGGCCCTAGACCATGTCCGGGGTCCAACCGCTGTGCTGCTGTGGCTAGCGGGAGCAGACCCAGAGAGCATGGTCACGACGGGGCGATTGGCAGACGCGATCTCCCGGCGGCCAGCCCAGGTAACGGTGCTGCTAGTAACGGATAGCCAGGACTTTCACCAGCGGCTGCAGTGGGTGCAGCAGGGGGTAGATCGGCTGCTGCCGCCCACTGCCTCGGCGGCCCATGTGATTGAGGTGGTGCAGCAAACCCTCCAGGTTGGCCAGGTCGCGGCGAAGGTGGTCATCCTCGATGACGATCCCCAGGTGCTCGGGCTGCTGCGGACAATCCTGCGGCCCTGGGGGTTTCAGCTGACCACCCTAGACGATCCGACCCGGCTCTGGAGCACCCTGGCGGCGGTCCAGCCGGATCTGCTGGTGTTGGATGTGGAAATGCCGGAAGAAAACGGCCTGGAGCTGTGCCAGGTGCTGCGGGCCGACGATCGCTGGCGGCCGCTGCCGATTTTATTTCTGAGCGTCCATGAGGATGCCAGCACCCAGCAGCAGGCCTTTAACCTGGGAGCCGATGACTTTATTACCAAGGCGGCCATGGCCACGGAGCTGCCCCAGCGCATCTTGAATCGCCTGCGGCGATCGCAGGGCTAGACCTGGCCCTGGGAAAAGTCGCCTAAACCGGCCGCAAACGCCTAAGGGTAATCTATCCTTCCGCTAGGATTAGTTTACAGGTTTGCCTCTGGCGTCCTCCCCCATGTCCAGCCCTGATCAGCCCTCTTTTTTGCGCCTCAGCCTAGATCAGATCTGGGAACGGCGGTTGCTGACGATCGCTCCAGATACGTCCGTGGCCATCGCCTTAGAACAGATGCGTTCGCCCCCTAGCGCCGATCTCGCCCCTGACCCTGACGAGCCTGGGGTCAAGACCGGGTTTTTCAGCTGTGCTTTGATCGTCGCTGACCATCGGCTGCTGGGGATCTTTACCCGGGGGGATGGCGATCGCTGCCGATCAGCGGGCCTGGACCTGGAGAATCTAGCCATCGTCGAAGTGATGACCCAGCCAGTGGTTACGATTTCCTACTCCCAGGCCCAGGATGTGTCTGCGGCGATCGCCATCCTCAAACAGCACCCGATTCACCACCTGCCCGTCGTTAACACCGTGGGGGTTCCCCTGGGGATAATCACCCGCCGCAGTCTGCAGCAGAGTTTAGATCCGGTTGAGCTGCTGTGGGAGATCGAGCAGCTCCGACAGCTGAGCGTGGCTCAAACCCAGCAGCTCGATGGGGCGAATCAGCGGCTGCTGGAAATGACTGAAAGCCTTCAGGCCCAAATAGGCGATCGCCAACAGCTGGCCCTATCCCGCCACGAGGTCAACCGCCTTTTGGAAGAAAAGGTGGGGGTCCAGGCGGCCCAGCTGATTCGAACCAATGAGAGTCTTCGCCAGGAAGTAGCCGAACACCAGCGGGCTCAGGGCCAGCTCGAGCGCCAGCACCAGCAGGGCCGCCTGCTGAACGAGATTACCCGCAAACTGCGGGACTCTTTGGAGATTGACGAGATCCTGCAGACCGCCGTAGCTGAAGTGCGGGAGCTGCTGGCCTGTGCCTGGGTGATTATCATCCAGGCACAGACCGACGGTACCGGCACGGTGGTCCAGGAATCCCGGCGGCCCGATCAGCCCGGATCCGGGCTGCATCAGGTCTCAGGCATCCAGCTGATGGCCCAGCCCTCGGCTAATGCCCATGCCTGTGCCTGTGAAGATTTGACCTCAGCTGCCGACTGCTTTTACGCCCTTAAGTTTCTGCAGCGGTGCCAGGCTCGGGCCTGCATTGAGGTGGCCATTTACGCAGACAGCCAGTTCTGGGGCCTAATCATCGCTAGCCGGAGCGATCGCCCCGGCCCCTGGGAGAGATTTGAAGTCGAGCTGATGGAGCAGCTGGCCAATCAAATCGGAGTAGCCATTTCCCACGGGCAGCTGCTGGACAATCTCGAGGCCCAGGTGCTGCAGCGCACCGACCAGCTCACCCAGGCCAACCAGCGGCTCCAGCGGGAAATTCAGGAGCGGATTCAGATCGAGGCGGACCGGCTAGAAACCCAGCAGCAGCTCGCTGGCATTCTCGACAACGCCGACGAGGCAATTATCTCCATCGACGCCCAGCAGCGGATTGTGATGTACAACCGGGGCGCAGAAAAGATCTTTGGCTATGGCTTTGAAGAAGTGCTCAACCAGCCCCTCGACCGGCTGCTGCCCGAGTCGTTTTGGCAGATCCACCGCCAGCACGTGCGCACCTTTGCCGCCACCCCAGAGGTCTCCCGCCAGATGACCGATCGCGATCGCGACGTCTTTGGTCTGCGCAACACCGGGGAGGCGTTTCCAGCGGAGGCGTCTATTTCCAAGCTCGACACCAAAACCGGACCGCTATTCACCGTCATGCTCAAGGACATCACCGAGCAGCGGCGGGCAGAAGCGGCCCTGCGGCGCAGCGAAGAACAGCTGCGGCTGATTACCAACGCCCTGCCCGCCCTGATCTGCTACGTGGACACGGAACAGCGCTACCAGTTCAACAACCAGACCTACACCGCCTGGTTTCAGATTCCCGTGGCGGACCTGCGCGATCGCCCGGTGTCAGAAATCCTCGGGGCCCCTAACTATGCCCTAGCCAAGCCCCACATCGAGAAAGCCCTCAGCGGTCAGGAGGTGAGCTACGAGGCGGAATTCATCCCCGCCGACGGGCAGCCTCGCTACTGCCTGGTCACCTACATCCCAGATAAAGACGAGGGCGGCACGGTCAAAGGCTTTTTTGGCCTGATCACGGACATCAGCGATCGCAAGGCCGCCGAGCGAATCAAGGACGAATTTGTGTCCATCGTTGGCCATGAACTGCGCACTCCCCTCACATCCATCCACGGATCCCTGGTGCTACTGGCTAGCAAGCAGCTAGGCAGCCTGACCCCCGAGGGGGAAGAATTCCTGGATATTTGTTTGAAAAACACCCAGCGCCTGACTCGCCTGATCAACGACGTGCTGGATCTAGAGCGCATCGAGTCAGGCCGTACCCCCCTGGCCTTGACCCAGTGCCAGCTTGGGGATTTGATGGTGCAGGCGGTGCAGGGAATGCAGGCCATAGCTACTGACCAGCAGGTAGAGCTGGTGGTGGCCCCCTCGGCGGCGATGGTCTGGGCCGACCCCGATCAGGTCATGCAAATTTTGACGAACCTGATCAGCAACGCCATTAAGTTTTCGCCGCCGGGGGGCAAGGTCTGGCTGCGGGCTACTCGGCACGTCAGGGAAGTACGGGTGGAGCTTGAAGATCAGGGTCGGGGCATTCCCTCGGAAAAATTAGAGGTGATTTTCGAGCGCTTCCAGCAGGTGGATGCCTCCGACTCTCGCCAGCTGGGGGGAACCGGGCTGGGTCTGGCCATCTGCAAAAACATCGTGGAGCGTCACGGCGGTAAGATCTGGGCGGAAAGCATCCCCGGCCAGGGTAGCCGTTTTTACTTCACCCTGCCGGATAGTCAACCGTAGGCCGCGGTGATGGCAACTCCTATGGCAACCCGGCGAATTTTGCTGATTGACGACGAAGCTGATATTCACCGCATTGCCCAGGTGGGGCTAATGATGGAGGCGGGCTGGGCGCTGTTGACGGCCCAGTCTAGTGCCGAGGGCATGGCGATCGCCAAAACAGAGCAGCCAGATGCGATTTTGCTGGACGTGATGATGCCCCAAATTGACGGCATTGCGGCTATCCAAATGCTCCAGGCATCCCCAGACTGTCAGAATATTCCGGTGATTTTTTTGACCGCTAAGGCCCAGGCTTCCGACCGCCGCCGCTTTTATGCCCTGGGTGCCCAGGGGGTGATTACCAAACCCTTTGACCCGATCACCCTCGCCAGTCAGATCGCCGGATTTTTAGGCTGGTAGCCCCATCGCCACACCATCACCACAATGCCTGGCTATAGCTAGGGCAGCCTTTTCAGGGGAGTTGTGGCGATCGCTGAATATTTATCAATAGAACGCAAAAGACAAACCCTGCCCAGGGTAACGGTCGCTAAGCTTGAGATAGATTGCTGGTGGCACCGCCATGAATATATCCCCCTCTTTGCACCAAGACTTGCGGGCAGCCGTCGCCGATTTACCCTCCGCCCGGCTCCTGCCAGGGCTCCTGCGAGTAGGCTTTTTGACAATCGGCCTAGTCGCTGCCCTAACCCTGGCCTGGAGCAGCGACAGCTGGATCGAATTTGGGCTGTGGAATGTCCTGGCTGGTTTCTGCTATGCCTTTTTACTGATCAGCACCCACGATGCTGTCCACCACACCCTTACGGGCTGGATCTGGTTTGATGAGGCCTTTCCCCGGCTGGTTTCCTGGCCAATGCTGTGGCCCCATGGTATCTATGCCGAGCTGCACCACCTCCACCACGGCTGGAACGGCGTCAACCTGCGGGACCCAGAACGGCTACAGTGGACCCAGGCCGAATATCAGCAGGCGTCGCCACTGATGCGCTGGTACGTGCGCCACCACTGGATCGTCGACACGGGCGTGATGGGGGGCATCGGCCAGATTATCAAGACCTGGCGCCACGGCTTCAGGTTCAGGGGCGATCGCCCCCGCTTGGGGCGACAAATGGCCCTCGATGGAGCTGGGATTTGCATTGCTCAACTTCTGCTGATGGGGTTGCTGTTTGCCCACTCCGGCAGTTTTTGGCAGTACCTGCTGGGCTGGCTGGTGCTCGAACGGGTGATTGCCCTGGTGGTTCGCAGCCGCGATCACCTGGAGCATTACGGCCTCTGGGGCGACCATGGCAGCTTCCAGCTGACCCAGCTCTACACCTGCCGCAACTTTAACGTGCCGACCCTGGTGAACTGGCTCATGGGCGGCCTGCCCTATCACTCCGTCCACCACGCCTTTCCCTGGATTCCGTTTACCCAGCTGCCCGAGGCCCACCGACGCATTCAGGCGGTGTTAGCCCAGCACCAGCTACCGCCGCTGACCATCGACACAGGCTACCTGGTCGACACCCTGCGACGCAGCCACCAGCCACCGCAGTTGGTCTGTACCAAGCTGGCGATGGTGCTGGAACAATAGGCGTTGGTAATAAAATCAGCCTGCTCCCCTAGCGTTCAGGGAACAGGCTGTGACTTTGCCAATGCAGATGGGCTAGCTTCAGAAGTCCTGCTGTAAGTTCTGAGCTGAGGCGCCGTAGAGCAAAGCGGCTAGGCCGTTCATTAGCAGGCCAATGCCCACCAGCAGCCCCAACAGCCACACCGCATTGAAGGGCCATTGAGACCAAATCAGAATGCCTAGAACAATCGACAAAATGCCGTTAACTAAGACCCAGCCCCAGCGCGGCAGAGGCTTTAGTTGAAAAGCCAAGATTACACGTAGAACCCCATCAATAAAGAAATAAACCCCTACTAAAAGCGTCAGCGAGACAATGCCTGCCAGGGGATTAGCAACCAGCAAAATACCGGCAATCAAGGCAATCACAGCCAGCACCAGGTTCAAGGCCAAGGAGCTACCGCGCCGATTGTGTTGAAAGGCATAAATGCCTTGAAAAATACCACCGAAAATAAACAACCAGCCCAGCACTAACTCTGCAGCCAGACTAGTCGTAGCTGGGGCGAAGATCGCCACAATTCCCAGCACGATCATGAAAATACCCAGGCCAATCGCCCAGCCTGAATTATGGGTTAAATGTCTACCTGAATCCATGGGATTCCTCCTTAGTCTCTCAGTTTATAACCGCCTAAGACAAGCTTTAGCTCTGGGCTACGAGTCTGTACTTTCGCAGCCATGCAGGGCCAGTAAGATGCTGCAAACCTGGCCCACAAGCTTAAGTTGATGATTTAATTATCTAATCTCAGAAGCACGCTGCATTCTTCCTAGGGATAGATAATTGCTAAGTTCTAGTTCGTGGCTACAGCTAGCTATCTGAAGTCGTCCTTTGATGGAATCGCCACCATTCCCAGCTAAAAATAGCCGCTAACAGGGCTAGCTTCAACAGGATAGGAGAAACTGCCAGCACCACCATCAAGCAGGCTGTAGCCATAAGACCTGCCAGCACAACTTCGGTGCGGTTTTCAACCGTCAAAAAAGTGCGCGCAGCTAATAGAAATAGGGCGATCGCTATCAGCAAAGTTTTCCACATAGATCCTCCTCTATGGGAACTAAACTGTAAACAAGTTCTTAACCATAATTCGATCTGTCTACAGCTAGCATAGGTAATCATTGTGAGGAACTTATGGGGAGAGGCATCTGCCGGATGGCGCAGTGAATTTGAGTCCCCATAAGTTCCCCAAGGTTGCTCGGTAGAATGCGGTCAAACTGCGCGGATAGGGAATTAGGTGTCTAGTCAGACTCAGGTATCTGCCGTGTTCCACATGGAGCAGATCAGCAAAGTCTACGTCATGGGAGAAGTAGAGGTTCACGCCCTGCGATCGGTGGATCTAGACCTCTACGAGGGGGAATTTATTGTGCTGCTGGGGCCTTCGGGCAGTGGCAAGTCCACCCTGCTGAATATTCTTGGGGGCCTGGATGTGCCCAGCGGGGGGCAGGTGTATTTTCGCGGCCAGCGGCTTAACCAAGATAACGAAGCAGCCTTAACTCGCTTTCGTCGCCACTCCGTAGGGTTTGTGTTTCAGTTTTACAACCTGATTCCCAGCCTCACCGCCCGGGAGAACGTGGCCCTGGTTACCGACATTGCCCGCCGACCGATGTCGCCGGAAGAGGCCCTGGCCCTGGTGGGCTTAGATGATCGCCTGGACCACTTTCCAGCCCAGCTCTCCGGAGG
>PYEQ01000106.1 GCA_003017785.1 filamentous cyanobacterium CCP5
CATCTAACGGCCTCGTGCATTAGGTAATTCGCCAGTTTTCCCCACAATACATAACCTTTTCAGAGGCTTTATTGGCATAAGTGTTTTAGTAAAACCACATTCAATGTCTTAAAACCATCTTTCCTCCTCACCTCCCCATGCCCCATCTCCTCACCTGTCCCTCGCTCCTTTCCTCCTCACCTCCCCATGCCCTCTACAAACCGCCCCTATAATTCGTTAACTTTATTGAAGAGCAGTCCACCGGAGGTCACAAATTGTTGCGCCTAGAGAATATCAGCAAGATTTATCCCACCGGCCAGGTGCTCAAGGACGTGACCTGGGAAGTAAAGCCGGGCAACCGGATTGGCCTAGTCGGGGTGAACGGGGCCGGTAAGTCTACCCAGCTGAAAATCATCTCGGGGGAGGTGGAGCCTACCAGCGGTAACGTGGTGCGTCCGGCGGATCTGCGAATTGCTTACCTCACCCAGGAATTCGAAGTCGAACCCGATCGCACCGTGCGGGATGAATTCTGGACAGTATTTAACGAAGCCAACCGGGTGCAGCAGCGGCTCCATGAAATCCCCATCGAGATGGAGAGCGCCGATCCGGAGGAACTGGATCGCCTGATTCACGAGCTGGACAAAGAACAGCGCCACTTCGAAGCCCTCGACGGCTACGGGCTGGAATCCCGCATTGAGAAAATCCTGCCGGAGGTGGGCTTTAACCCGGAGGACTGCGATCGCAAAGTCGATGAATTTAGCGGTGGCTGGCAGATGCGCATGAGCTTGGGCAAAATTCTGCTGCAAGAACCTGACCTGCTGCTGCTAGACGAGCCCACTAACCATCTGGATCTCGAAACCATCGAGTGGCTGGAGAACTACCTGAAGGGGCTGACCACGCCGATGGTGGTGGTATCCCATGACCGGGAATTTCTCGATCGCCTCTGCACCCACATTGTCGAAACCGAACGGGGCGTTTCCAGCACCTACCTGGGCAACTACAGCGCCTACCTGGCCCAAAAAGCTGAAAACAGCGCCGCCCAGATGAGCGCCTATGAGCGCCAGCAGAAGGAAATCGCCAAGCAGGAAACCTTTGTGGAACGCTTCCGAGCCAGCGCCACCCGCAGCACCCAGGCCAAAAGCCGGGAGAAGCAGCTGGAGAAGATCGAGCGCATTGAGTCCCCAGAGGCCAAGCTGCGATCGCTGAAATTTCAGTTTCCCCCCGCTCCCCGCAGCGGTCGGGAAGTGGTCAAAGTCAGCGACATGACCCATGCCTACGACGACAGAATTCTGTTTCTCGGGGCCAACATGCTGGTGGAACGGGGCGATCGCATCGCCTTTCTGGGCCCCAATGGTGCCGGTAAATCCACCCTGCTACGGCTGATGATGGGCCTGGAAAAACCCACCGAAGGCACCGTCGAACTCGGTTCCCACAACGTGATTCCCGGCTACTTCGAGCAAAACCAGGCCGAAGCCCTCGATCTGCAAAAAACCGTGCTGGCCACCCTCCACGACGAAGTCCCCGACTGGACCAACGAAGAGGTGCGCACCATGCTGGGTCGGTTTTTGTTTAGCGGCGAAGTCGTCTTCAAGCCGGTATCCACCCTCAGCGGCGGCGAAAAAGCCCGCTTAGCCCTGGCGAAAATGTTGCTGCGCCCAGCGAATCTGCTGATCCTCGACGAGCCCACCAACCACCTCGACATCCCCGCCAAGGAAATGCTCGAAGAAGCCTTAAAGGAATACGAGGGCAGCGTGCTAATCGTTTCCCACGATCGCTACTTTATTTCCCAGGTAGCCAACAAAATCATCGAAATTCGCGATGGCGAACTGGTGGTTTACAACGGCGACTATCACTATTACCTAGAGAAACTCGAAGCCGAAAAAGCCGAGGCAGCCCGCGTCGCCGAAGCCGCTGAACGGGTTGCCAAAGCCACCGCCAAGCGGGAAAAGCAAAAAGCCAAGACCGCTGCCCGCAAAGGCAAGGGCTAGGCTACCCCCCTGAAGAACAGCTAGTATTTGGCGTTTAACTCAGCCTGGGCAGAATCACCCCTGGCATTGGCCTTTGGTTTGGAAACGCCGCCAAGAATTTCTTATTCCCAGGAAATAGATTATGAAATTCTTACTTGCCGATCCCATTGCATCATCAATCCCTATAACCACTAAATGTAGACAGATTTCTGATTGGCATCCCCTAAATCTGGACTGATCCCCAGCGACCCAGGGTTCGCGCCATGAAACCTTGACATTTGTATCGAAAAATATGGGTTTGCCTGCAGATGCTATCCATCACCCAGTTGTCGAAACCCCGTCCCCCGTCGAACAATGGGCACGGGTCAGTGGGTAGACTGCCCAAGCTACCCACTGACGATTGAGTTTCTGACCAGTTTTTGGAATTCTTAGCGCCTCCAGGTGCTGGTCATAGCCACAGCTTTAGAGATATTCCCAAAAGCAACGATGGTTCCTGCTAGGAGGTCTCGCTAGGCTTGAGAGAATTTTTCTTGGGGGCTAAGGGACGGCCGCTAGCCAACCCCTAGGGAAATCGGCGGTGGTATGATCGCTGGGACGATAGGCAAACGTACAAGGTTTCTTCACCATGACACACGCGTCTAATCCACCAATGGTGCTGGTCATCCTTGATGGCTGGGGATATCGTGAGGATGCTGATGGCAACGCTGTAAAGGCCGCGAAAACGCCTGTCATGGATAGCCTTTGGGCCGCCTATCCCCACACCCTAATTCGCACCTCTGGTAAGGATGTGGGCCTGCCAGAGGGGCAGATGGGCAACTCAGAGGTGGGCCACCTAAACATTGGGGCAGGACGCATCGTTCCCCAGGAGCTAGTACGAATCTCCGATGCCGTCGAAGATGGCACCATCCAGAACAATCCGGCCCTGCTGCGGATTTGTCAGAACACCAGCGATCGCGGCAGCAAGCTGCACCTGATTGGGCTTTGCTCTGAAGGGGGAGTCCATTCTCACCTCAAGCATTTGATGGGGCTGCTGGATATGGCCAAGGCCCAAGGGGTCAAAGAAGTCTGCATCCATGCCATTACCGATGGGCGCGATACCAAGCCCACTGACGGCCAGTATGCTCTCCAGCAGATCCAAAACTACATTGAAGCCAAACAGTTTGGCCGTATCGTCACCCTCAGCGGTCGCTACTATGCCATGGACCGAGATCACCGTTGGGATCGAGTTGAAAAGGTCTATCGGGTGATGACAGAAGCAGGCGATGGTGGCAGTAAAAGCGCCCTAGATGCCCTCCTTGATTCCTACGCCCAGGACGTGACTGACGAATTTGTTGAGCCCGTACGGCTAGCTCCAGGCACGGTGGATGCCGGGGACGGGATAATTTTCTTCAACTTCCGCCCAGATCGAGCCAGGCAGCTTACCCAAGCCTTCGTCGATCCTGACTTCCCAGGGTTTGAGCGATCGCAAATCACTCCCCTCGAGTTCGTCACGATGACCCAATACGACACCTCCCTGCCCGTGGAGGTGGCGTTTGAGCCCCAAAATCTCAGCAACATCTTGGGCGAGGTGATCTCCGCCCACGGCCTCAGGCAGCTGCGGACGGCGGAAACGGAAAAATACGCCCACGTCACCTACTTCTTTAACGGTGGCCTTGAAGACCCACTGCCCGGGGAAGATCGAGAGCTGATCCCCAGCCCTATGGTAGCCACCTACGATCGCGCCCCCGCGATGTCAGCGAAGGCAGTCACGGACGGGGCGATCGCCGCAATCAATAAAGACATCTACTCATTTATCGTCCTTAACTACGCCAACCCCGATATGGTTGGTCATACCGGCCAGATGGAAGCCACCATCGAGGCATTGGAAGCCGTAGACACTCAGCTTGGCCGGCTGATTGAGCGCATCAATCAGGCCGGAGGCACAGCGATCATCATCGCTGACCACGGCAATGCCGAATACATGTGGGACGAACAGCACAAGCCTTGGACGGCTCACACCACCAACCCGGTGCCCTTCATCCTGGTAGAGGGAGAAAAGCTGAAGATCCCTGGCTACGGCGGCGATGTTAACCTCCGCGAAGATGGTCGGCTGTCGGATATCGCGCCAACGATTCTACAAATTCTCCAGCTGCCCCAGCCAGCTGAAATGACCGGCCGATCCATGTTCTTACCTGCCGAGGTGGATATTCGCCAAAACCGCACCCCCGTAAGAGTCTCCCTGTAGCATTCGCAGTCTGAAGCGTACGGCCTTTAACGCTAAAATGTAGATTGCTCAAAATTATTTTTAGTCATGACCGCCATCACCATCGTTCGAGCTATTTGGGCCATCGCTGCAGTGGGGCTTGCCATATTAGTACTCCTCCACAGTCCTAAAGGTGATGGCTTAGGAGCCCTGGGAGGTCAGGCGCAGCTATTCACCAGCACCAAGAGCGCTGAAACCACCCTCAATCGGGTCACCTGGACTCTCACAGTGCTCTTCATGGGGCTCACCGTAGTCCTCAGCGCCGGTTGGTTAGAGGCTCCGGCGGGCTAAAGTCTCACCAGCTGCCAACATAGTCCCCAGCATGAACCTGGATAGCCATCCCGTCGGCTGCAACAACACGCATTGGTAGAGTTGCCAGCTCTTCTTGGCGCTCAAACTGAAGAATTTGTAGCCCCTGGGCGGGTTCGACGGTCAGCTGATACATGCCATCGACCCAGATGAGGCCGTTGGCTGCGTAACCCATGAGCCAGGTTTCTCCCAGTTCGCCCTCACCCATGCGGGCAGGCTGCCCTTGGCTATAGCAGGCTTCTATGTCATCAAGGACCGTCCAGACGCCGCTGAGATAGAGCGGCTCAGAACGGGCGCTGAGGCCATAGGTGGCAAATGAAATCACCGGGAAGCCACGAAAATCAGCTAGCAGAGATCTCAACGGATCCTCATAGATCGTTTTCCCATAGCGGGGAATGGCTGCCAGCTGGCGCAGATGTTCGCTTTCCGAAGGACGTTCCCAGTTCTGCACATGGGCACATATGGCATAGGCAACATTGCCTGGGCTAGCGGTCCTAGCAGCAAGAATATTAGGGCTGCTGGCAATGACGGCGGGTTCGTCGATAACAGCTGCAGAAATGGAAACTGCGCGCAACCCATCAACTGCTACGGCCTCGACTGACGCGCTGGCAATCTGTATGAACGCTTCAGGAGATCGCTGGCAGCTGGTAAGAACCAGCCCCAAAACAGCTACCCCAGTCGTTACTGATAGTAAACGTGCCATGGACGCACACAATCCTAAGCGTAAGTAGGCTGTCTTAATCGACAGCGGAATTTTCGAGACCTTTCAAAAGCGTACTCGGCAGGTACCAGTCGCTCTCAAAGAGGAAAAAGTTCCCTTCTCAGGTGCCCCATCGCCAGCACTATAGTGTGGAGAATGGCTGAAACCGACCACCCTGACCAGCAGAGGAAGCTAATTTCCCCTATAGGTTCAGGGCCTTTGCCCAAGGAGATTAAACATCTCCAAAGGGGCAAGATAGTTGCGCGGAAACTACCAAAAACAACAGCGCGATCGCTTTAAAGCAAGCTGAAAAGCTATACCAGAACTTCAATCCAGTCGGTTCGGATTTTCTAGCAGTTAATAGCCAGATTCTACGACTCAATGATCTGGGAAAGGTTCCAGTCCAGTTTCAACGTCCAGCATCTTTGGGCAACGACACGCTTGCGGGCTTTCAATTACTTACTCATATCTTAGCGTTTGCACCTCCGAGCGATTGATTCGCAAACGTCATCTTAATATTTAGTTTTCGTAAAAAATCTTCTGGTTGGGACGGGGGCAGCAGATCAAAACCATGGTTGCTCTAGAGCTAGAAACCATAGTGGAAACGAACCAGCCATTTACAGTCGGATTTCAGCCAGATTTCTTACTCTGCCCATTTAGATTATCAGTGCTTAGATCCTTAGATTTTGTCTTTCTAGCAGCAGCACTTGCCAAGACTGCCTCTGGCAGGATTAATAACGCATCCCCGAAAGAATAGAATCGATAATCCGCTTCGATGGCTTGTTCATATAGAGACAATAATCGCTGTCGTCCGATTAGAGCACTCACCATCATCAGCAAGCTGGATCCCGGTAGGTGAAAATTCGTAATCAACCCTTCAATCACCTGCCACCGATAGCCTGGGTAAATAAACAGCTGGGTTTTGCCTTGATAGGGCTTGAGCTCTCCATCCGGCTGAGTCGCCCCTTCTAGGGCTCTAGCTACCGTGGTGCCAACGGCAATCACTCGCCCCCCGGCTGATTTCGTCCACTGAATGGCCTCGACCGTAGCCGCCGGGACATCGATCCATTCCTGATGCATGGCATGGCGAGTAATGTCTTCGGCTTCCACTGGGCGAAAAGTACCGATCCCAACGTGGAGGGTGAGGTTGGCCCGCTGGATGCCCTTGGCTTCTAAACGTTCAAACAGCTCCGGAGTGAAGTGCAGTCCCGCCGTAGGAGCGGCGATCGCCCCCGGAGACTCTGCGTAGACAGTCTGATACCGGCTGGGATCGGACTGGCTTTCGGTGATATAGGGGGGCAGAGGCATTTGCCCCAGGCGCTCAATCAAAGCGGTGAGGGACCCACCGGTTGGCATTCTAAACTCCAGTAATCGACCGTGGGTGTCAGGATCAGTGGCAAGCACCTGAGCAATCAGATCGGGGGCTTGAGCATTCTCCCCAAACCAGATCTCTGCCCCCGGCTTCAGACGCCGACCCGGCTTGACTAAGGCCGTCCACCGATGGTCACCATGGGGTTCGAGGAGAAGAATCTCTACCCGCCCCCCACCCGGCTTATACCCATAGAGTCGAGCGGGGATCACCCGGGTGTTGTTGAGCACCAGCAGATCACCGGGCTGGAGTAACTCCGGAAGATCTCGAAACACCTGGTGTCGATGGGTTTCGAGGGAATCGACGAGCAGCAATCGAGATGAGTCCCGAGGCTCTGCCGGAGTCTGGGCAATCCGCTCTGGCGGCAAATGATAGCTATAAGCACTCAGGGAAAGGTCTGAACTGGCAGCCAAATCAACCATTACAGATCGGGATATGGGGGAATCCCCGCGTACAAGTCGGGGGCTTCTCCCCTAAGCGTTTTCAAATGGGCACAGGACAATAAAACCATAGCACCCACCTGGAGATCAGAACCATGGACTACCTCTACTACCTCGCCAACGCCAGCCTGACTCTCCGGGTCGTTGAACACCTGATGGGCACCCCCTCACTTCCCCTCGATTTCATCACCGTGATTCATCAGATTGATGGCTGGGTTGTAAGGGTCAAGCTTCGCGACACCGTCGGCAGCACCGAAGCCGAAAACTTCAGGGCCTATCTGGAAGAGTTAGGTATTCCCTGCGAACCAGGCATCCGCGTCCGCATGGCGCTCTGGGGTCTTGAAACTAATCAATCCCCGGTGGAGGTTATGCGCCGCTACCAGGTCGCGATTGTTTCCCACGGCAGGCCTGATTGCGAAGAAATTGAGGCCTTCCGCCGCCAGTTTGTGATGGGATTGGGCTACTGCCCCGAAACTCTCGCCTAATCAAACTGCACCACAGTCCTGGATGATGTTTCCCCTAGAGGCTTCGCGCCCTAGGGGAATTTTCTTAATCTTGGCAGGCTACTTGGCTACTTGGGCAGCATCGCTCGGGAAGAGGGCCGCCCGAGGAAGGCGGGGATTTTCGGCTGTTTTTGCCCTGGCTGACCGTGGAGCAGCACGTAGAAACAGGGAATTAAAAACAGCGTTAGCACGGTCGCTAGGGACAGCCCTGAGAACACCACAATTCCCATGGGCTGGAGAAACTCCGACCCTTCGCCTACCCCTAGGGCCAGGGGGAAAAGTCCGAGTACGGTCGTTACCGTCGTCATCAGGATGGGGCGAAGACGCTGGGGGGCAGCCTGAAGTATGGCCGTGGCGCGATCGCATTTTTGCTCGACCTGAATCTGGTTGGCCAACTCCACCAGGATGATGGCATTGTTCACGACGATCCCCACCAGCAGTACGGCACCGACGACCACCGTGGCTCCGATCGCCGTTTGGGTAAGAAACAGCCCCAAAATGCCCCCTGCCAGAGCTAACGGCACCGTCAGCATAATCACCAGGGGATCGATCAGGGAGTTATACTGCACCGCCATCACGGTGAAGACCAGGAAGGCCGCGAGGCCGCCGAGAACGCCGACGGCTCCCTGGATCTGGTTGTTGCTGGCTGCCGCAAAGCTGGGCAGGCGAGTGACCCCTGCCGGCAGGCTGATACCAGCCAGAATCTGATCGGCTTCTGCCAGTGCATCCCCCAGGTTGGCCCCTTCGACCATCGTGCCCTCAATAATGAACACCTGCCGCTGGTTGATTCGCTGGATCTCACCAGGGGCTTGGCCCTCGCCGATGGTAGCGACATCTCCCAGGCGCACCAGCCGACCATTGCCACTGAACACGGGAATCTGTTGGAGCTGAGCGGGGTTAGTCACCAGGGCGGCAGGGGTCTGCACCCGAATGTTCACCAGGCGATCGCCCCGCTGAAGCTGAGTGGGGACTGAGCCATCTAAAACCGTCTGTACCGTTTCCCCAATGGCTCGGGCGGATAGCCCTAAACCAGCCGCCCGCTCCCAGTCGGGTCGAATTTGGACTTCTGGCTGGGGCGGATCGGCATCGGGCAGATAGGAAGCCAGGGTGGCATTTTCCAGGGCAGCTAGCACCTGCTGACCCGCTGCTTGTAGATCCTCGGTGCTGGCGCTTTGCAGAATCACGTCGACGTCGGCCCGGCGCACGGGAGAGTTGTTGAGGATTAAGCCTCGCACGGAGTCGGGGGACACCCGCAGCCGGGTGCCAACCAGATTAAACTCAGCCAGTTCCTGGGTAACACGATCGGAGAATTCAGCCACATCGGTTCCTGGTTTAAGGGTGATGGTGCTGGTGCCGCGCAGGGCATTGGCGCTGGTGATGCTCGCAAAAAGAAAGCCCCCTGCCGTAGAAAAGGTGTACTCGGTTTCCGGCTGGGCAAGCACTACCTCGTCGATCGCGGCCATGACCCGGCGGTTTTGCTCCAGGGTGGTGCCCGGAGGGAATGCGGCCCGCAAGCTGGCCTGGCCAGTGTCAATTTGAGGCAAAATTTCCTGGGGTATCTGGCCTAGCATGAGCAGGCTACCGCCCCCAAGGATCAAAAAGGCGATCGTAATCACTGCCAGCTTGCGCCCCAACACCCAGGCCAACAGCTGACCGTAGCGTCGGGTCAGCCCTTGGAGTCGCTGATCAAATTGGCGAATCGGGCCAAAATACCTGAAGCCGCTGGAAGTGCGGATGCCCAGCAGACGAGACGCCAAAGTAGGGACCACCGGCAGCGCCGCCACCATCGACGCCGCCACGGCAAAACTGATGGTCAGGATCAGCTCGTTGAACAGCAGGGAGATAAAACCGCCAATCAACAGAAACGGCAGCACCGATACTAAATTGGTGGTCGTAGAGGCCAGCAGGGCTGCCTCCAGTGCTTGGCTGCCCTGTTCGGCCCGCCGCATGAGTTCCCGCTGGGGGTGACGGCCATTACCATGTCCGTTGCCGTTGCCGTTGTGGGTAGCCAGATCCTCAGTGCGACGGGCAATGTTTTCGAGCATCACGATGGAGTTGTCTACCACAATGCCAACCCCCATGGCCAACCCCCCCAGGCTAAATACATTCAGAGAGAGGCCAAACACCCCCATCAGCATGATCGCCATCAGGGTCGCCAAGGGAATCGCCAGTACAACAATCAGGGTTTGCCGCAGAGAGCCGAGGAACAGCAGCACGGCGATCGCCGCCAGCCCGGCCCCCGTCAGCCCCGCCGTGGCGACGTTACGAATAGAATTTTGAATAAAAATCGACTCATCCAGGGTGGCATTTAGCACCAAATCCTCTGGAATCAGGCCAGAAGTCCGTAGTTCTTCCAGCTTTCGCTTGACTCCGTCCACAACAGCCACCGTATTAGCATCTGGCTGCTTCTGAACACTCACTTTCACCGCTGGAACGCCGTTGAGGTTAACGAAAATTCGCTGTTCCTCGGTGCCGTCCACCCCCTCAGCAAAGTCACGCAGATACACCTGTTGGGCAGATTCCCCTTCCCCCACCTCAAAAATCAGGTTGCGCAGCTGTTCGGCATCTTCAAACCTTCCCACCACGCGGGTTAGGGGTTCAGCATTCGGTCCTTCGATACGGCCTCCAGAGGTATCCTGATTGCGGGCTTCCAGGGTACTCAGCACATCCGTTAGCCCCAGCCCCAACACCTGGAGCCGCTGGGGATCAATATTGATTTGGACTTCTTCTTGGACGCCACCGGAGACGTCTACGCTGGCGACCCCCACCACCGTGCTCAGCTCCCGCGAGAGTTCTTCATCAGCAAACACCCGCAGCTCAACTCCCTGGAGGGATTCGGAAGTGAGGGCCAGCTCATAGACCGGCAGCTGGGACGGGTCAAACTTGAATAGCCGGGGTTGGCCAATGGAATCGGGCAGGCTGTTGCGGGCCCGGTTTAGGGTGGCGGTGGCATCATTCAGGGCCTGGTCGATGTTTCCGCCGGGGCGAAAGTACAAATCGACGCTGATGCGCCCCTCTCGGGTTTGGGAAACCACCTGCTCAACCCCTTCGGTAGCCGCCAGGGCCTGCTCTAGGGGACGGGTCACCTGTCTCTTCTACCCATCT
>PYEQ01000107.1 GCA_003017785.1 filamentous cyanobacterium CCP5
GCTCCCGGTCAAGTCACCACCGATGTGCAGTTGCCGCTGTTAGCCAGCAGCGAGGAGATTGCCATGGAAACCAAGATTCCAGTCTATGGTTTTGGTGCCTCCCCCGACGAACTCGGCCGCACCGCCGATGTGGAGGTGAAGGTTACCGGCCTGCAGTTCGCGTGGATTTTTAACTATCCGACCACCGGCATCACCGATGGCGAACTGCACATTCCCGTTGGCCAAAATGTTCAGCTGGACATTACAGCCCAAGATGTCATCCATTCCTTCTGGGTGCCCCAGTTCCGGCTCAAGCAGGATGCCATTCCTGGGGAAACGACTGAGCTGCGGTTTGTGGCCAGTAAGCCTGGCACCTATCCGGTGGTGTGCACTGAGCTGTGTGGCTCCTATCACGGGGCCATGCGCACCCAGGTGATTGTCCACACCCCTGAGGAGTACAGCGAATGGGTCCAGAGCAAAGTGGCCAGTAGCGGCCCCAGCGAAACGATCGCCCTAGGGGCCCCCAGAACCGAAGCAGACTATCTCGGCGACTACAGCGAAAGCCTAGGGATCGACCCTACCCTGGTCGCTCCGCCAAAGCACATGCACATGCACTCGTTCTAGTTTTATGGCTCAAGCACAGATGACTGCCCCAACGGACACCCAGCTGGCAACGGCTGCGGTCGACGACTATTCTTTCCCAAAAGAAAAATGGAAGTGGACGGCCTACTTCACCTTTAATGTGGACCACAAGCTGATCGGCATCCAGTATCTGGTGACGACCTTTGTGTTCTATCTGATTGCCGGAACAATGGCGATGGTGATGCGAGCAGAGCTGGCCACCCCCAGTTCTGACGTGATTGATCCGACTCTGTATAACGCCTTTCTGACCAATCACGGCACGATTATGATCTTTTTCTGGATCGTGCCAGCGGCGATCGGGGGCTTTGGCAATTACCTGGTGCCCTTGATGATTGGAGCCAGGGACATGGCGTTTCCTAAGCTGAACGCCATCGCCTTTTGGCTGGTGCCGCCGGCGGGGTTGCTGATTATCGGCAGTTTCTACTTCGGGGGGGCTCAGGCGGGCTGGACCTCTTATCCGCCCCTGAGTGAAACCACCGCCACCACGGCTCAGACCATGTGGGCCCTGGCCCTGTTGCTGGTCGGTACTTCTTCGATCATGGGGGCGGTCAACTTCATCGTCACCATCTGGAAAATGCGGGTACCGAGCCTGAAGTGGGATCAGCTACCGCTGTTTTGCTGGTCAATGATGGCCACCTCAATCCTGGCGCTGTTCTCCACTCCAGTACTGGCGGCAGCCCTGATTCTGCTGATTTTTGATATCAACTTCGGCACCTCCTTCTTCAAGCCAGAGGCCGGGGGCAACGTGGTGGTGTACCAGCATCTGTTCTGGTTCTACTCCCACCCGGCGGTATATCTGATGATTTTGCCGATCTTCGGCATCATGTCAGAGATTATTCCGATCCATTCTCGCAAGCCGATTTTTGGCTACAAGGCGATCGCCTATTCGTCTCTGGCCATCTGCGTGGTGGGTCTATTCGTCTGGGTGCACCACATGTTTACCAGCGGCACCCCTCCCTGGATGCGGATTTTCTTCACCATTTCGACCCTGATCGTGGCGGTGCCTACCGGGGTGAAGATTTTTAGCTGGGTGGCCACCATGTGGGGCGGCAAGATTCGCTTTACATCGGCGATGCTGTTTGCTGCCGGACTGCTGGCCATGTTCGTCTTGGGCGGGCTGAGCGGCGTCACCCTGGGCAATGCTCCCTTTGATATTCACGTCCACGACACCTACTACGTGGTGGCCCACTTCCACTACGTGCTGTTTGGAGGGTCGGTGTTTGGCCTCTATGCCGGCATCTATCACTGGTTTCCCAAGATGACCGGGCGAATGCTGAACGAACGCCTGGGCCAGATTCACTTTATTCTGACCTTCATCGGCGCCAACCTAACCTTCTTGCCCATGCACGAACTGGGAATGCAGGGCATGCCCCGTCGCGTCGCCATGTACGACCCGCAGTTTGCGGATCTGAACGTGGTGGCGACCATGGGTGGCTTCTTACTGGGGATCTCGACAATTCCGTTCATCATCAACGTGATCTGGAGCTGGATCAGGGGCGAAAAGGCTAGCGGCAACCCCTGGAACGCTCTGACCCTGGAGTGGACGACCCAGTCACCCCCAACCATCGAGAACTGGCCAGTGCTGCCGGTGGTCACTCACCCTCCCTACGACTATGGCCATGTGGAGCCAGAAGCAGGGGCAGGCATGGAAGAGGCCATGATGTCGCCTAAATAAATCCAGCCGGGTGCACCGCTGCCCCCGCCGTGCCCCAACAACAACGATATTCAAGAGCAACGGAGAACCATGCAAGGCGCAATCGACACCGAACAGACAGCGGCCCACGGCCATGAGGTAGGCCACCATGAACATCCCGACTTCCGGGTGCTGGGGCTAATTACGTTTTTGGCCTCGGAATTTTTGATGTTCGCGGGCTTTTTTGCCACGTTTTTGATCTTTCGCTCGGCGATCGCGGAATGGCCTCCGGAAGAAACTGAGGTAGAACTCCTGCTGCCCGCCATTAACACCGTGATTCTGGTATCAAGCAGTCTGGTGATCAACAAGGGCACCAAGGCCATCCAAAAAGACGACCTGGGCGGCATGCGGAAGTGGTTCTGGGTGACCGTGGCTATGGGCGCGGTATTTCTGGCCGGTCAGATCTATGAGTATGCCAATCTAGGTTACGGCCTCAAGACCAACCTGTTTAGCAACTGCTTTTACTTAATGACAGGCTTCCACGGTGCCCACGTGGCGATTGGTCTGCTGCTGATTCTGGGAGTGCTATGGCGATCGCGGCGACAGGATCACTACGGTTCTGCCCACCATGTCGGCCCGGAGATGGCGGAAATCTACTGGCACTTTGTGGACATCGTGTGGATTGTGCTGTTTTTCCTGGTATACATTCTGACGCTGTTCTAAGCGGTGTCTAACTTACTGAAAAAGGCTGGGCGACCGTCCAGCCTTTTTTAATTTGTGGGGGTGGCGATCGCACTTATGAGCCTGCTGCTTGGCGTTGAGTAAGCCATCGTTGAAACGATTTTTGGCTTTCTCCTGATGGTTGTCCCAAGATAATGTTTTTTACGCTGATGTCTTCATCGAGTTGGTTCCAATGAATACCTTCGCCGTTGGCAATCAAGCGCCAATTTTCGCGCTCTATGATAGAACCATGCAGTAGACGTGGATACCATGCGAGGGGTACAGAAATAGTGCGGCCATCTGAGAGGTCAACAGATAGGGTATCGTCTGTCATCTCGATCGCTTGAACTGTCGGAATATCCAGTGAATCAATCGTTAAAGAAGTCATTCCAGCCCTCTAATAGTTCCTGTTGATGTTCCTCGACTAGCTTTTGGATGCGGTTTATCTCTTTACGACTAAACCCTTTGTTTTTTTGAAGTCGAACCGGAGTTAGCCAAAACTTGGCCTCATCCTGATCGCGTTCAACGTGTATGTGGGGCGGTTCGTCTCGATCTCCGGCGTAGCAAAAGAAACGATATGGACCAATTATCAACAGAGTAGGCATCAAAATGTCGCTGCTATCAGTGCAAAGCGATCGCTGGGCGATAATTTGAGGACTTCTGCTTTTAGAGCGGGTGATAGCATAGGCGATTCCTGTAATTGAAGGGACTTACCCTATAGTATGTGTTATCCCGCTCGTGACAGTGCAGATCGCCCATTATGCAATGCATGACGGGCAATGTCAGTACATAGGCAAGGCTGTCTTTGGAAGGTGACTTGGGTAATAAAGTAAGTAGCGCCTGCGATCGCTCAAGTCTTCGGTAGCTGAGTATGGAATATCGCAATTAGCTTGCAGTCAGAATGCCCAATGGTAATGCTTGGTGGACTTGCTTATTAGCGATGCGCTTTGTGAGTTGGGCGATCGCAGTCGAAGGATCTAGGGAATTCAACCGTACTTGTGGAGCCGCCTCAGGGCATCGAATAGGGCTGATCTTTCTGCAAAATCGACACCTCAAACGGCTTTAAAGTGTCGGCCAAATCTATCACCTTGCCAGATTCATAGTCCGTAGAAAGCAGCACCCGCCAGTCGTCGCGGTTGAGGGGATAGTCAACTTCGAAAGGCTTTTCGTAGGAGAAATTGATCGCCACCAGCACTGTTTCAGCGCTGGTTTCTCGCAGGTAGACCAGATGCTCATGGGGATAGTTGACCAGGCTGCGCCAGCTACCCCGCCTGAGGGCGCTACTTTGCTGGCGAATGCGAATCAACTGCTGGTAGAAGTTGAGAATTGAGTTGGGATCGGCCAGGGCCTTCTCCACATTCAGGCTGGAGTAATTGGGGTTCACCGGCAGCCAGGGTTCGACATCTTTGCCGAAGCTAAAGCCCGCCTGGGGAGAATTGTCCCACTGCATAGGGGTGCGGGCACCATCTCGCGGCGGCGGCGCGTCCCCTTCATTCACCACCACCGCCCGATCTCGAATCCGCTCTGGAGGAATCTCTTCGTGATCCACCATGCCGAGTTCCTGACCGTAGTAGAGAATCGGGGTGCCCCGCACGGTCAGCAGCAGGGCGGCGGCGGCTTTGCCGATCGCCAGCGGGTCTACACACAAACTGCACTTAATCCAGCGGGACAGGTGCCGGGGCAGGTCGTGGTTATCCAAAAAATAGCAGGGCCAACCCCAGCCAGGGGTCAGCCGTTCCTGTTTCTCAATGTCCCGCTGGAGGTGGCCGGGATACCACGGGCTGAGGGGAAACTCAAAGTTCAGGGGCAGATGTAGCTCATCGTCGTTGACCCCGTGGAAGGTGACGGAATCAAACAGGCGGTTGTCGATGAAGGTTTCGCCGATGAGTAGACGATGGCCGTCCGCCGGACTTTGACCATCGCCTTGATACTCATCCAGGATCGATCGCATCTGCTGAATGATGCGGTGATTTTCGGGTAGGTTCTTGTTGTAGAGGTGGTGATAGTTGTCGTAGCGATTGGGGTCACTGGCGCCGTACTTGAGGGGGTTGTCGCGAAAGTCTGGGTCTTTGCTATAGGCGCTAGAAGCATCCAGGCGAAACCCATCCACGCCGCGATCGAGCCAGTAGCGAATCACATCGTAGATGGCCTGCCGCACCTCCGGATTCTGCCAGTTGAGGTCAGGCTGGTTCTCATTAAAGGTGTGGAAGTAAAACTGGCCCCGCGATTTGCAGTAGGTCCAGCCGGTGCCGCCAAAGTAGGACTGCCAGTTGTTGGGCACCTCGCCCCCTTCAGCAGGTTCCTGCCAGAGATACCAGTCGGCTTTGGGGTTGTCGCGACCAGTGGCGGACTCCTTGAACCAGGAATGCTCATCGGAGGTGTGGTTTACCACCAGATCCATGATGATGCGAACGCCGCGATCGTGGGCGGCTTGTAGGAGGCGATCGAAGTCTTCGCAGGTGCCAAAGGTAGGGCAGATAGTGTAATAGTCGCTGACGTCGTAGCCGTTATCCACCATTGGTGAAGCGTTGATGGGGGACAGCCACAAAGCATCGACATGGAGGCTGGTGTCGCTGTCGGGGTTGCCGTCGTTGAGGTAGTCGAGGCGATCGATGATTCCCTGCAAGTCCCCTACCCCGTCGCCGTTACCGTCGGCGAAGGTGAGGGGGTAGATCTGGTAGATAATGCCGTTGCTCCACCAGGTATCAGCAACGGAAGCAGGGTTATTCATGAACTTTTATTGCAGGGACAGCTTTTATTGTTGACGGCTGGAGTGACTCCTTTGCAACCCTCTAACGATGGATTTCGTCGGCTCGAAGTATGTCTATGAAATCATTGCCTCTAAGTAGATATTCCTTTCGCTGAAACCCCGATAAGACCACGATAGGGATTACAAGCCAAATCTCTACCCGAGGGGATCTCGCTCCCCTCGGACTCCGCTGCGCACGTCCTACGGCCTAACGACCAGGGGCGTCCAACCGACGGTTGGCTGGCAAACCAGTTGACGCCCTGGACCTCCCGGAAGGGTTAATCTGTCAAGGGTGTTGTAGCGCTTCGCATCGGCAAGAAGATTTAGGATAGCGGTCTTCCCAGCCCGACCATCCACGCTGACTGAGCCGAGTCGTTCTCGAAGAGTCTCCCGAAGGGAGAAAGTTCGTACCCCCTTGCTCCCTTACTCCCCCTCTCCTCATCCCTCCTGACTCCTGACTCCTCGCCCCTTACCAACTACGCCGATCGCGCAAACAATCCAGTCTTCCGCAGCACGTCTAAAAAGGTAAACACCGCCGGGGGATGGAGGGCATCCGCTAGCACGGCGGCCCCGATGACGCGCTCTAGGGGCACGGGTAGCGATCGCACCTGTACTCCTTTCGGAATCGGTTTGGCCGTCAGCCGGGGCAGAATCGAGGCCCCCAACCCCTGGGCCACCATGCTGACGATGGTGGAGTCTTCTTTGATTTCGTAGGCCACCTTAAGTTCTTGGCCCCAGCGCAGCCAGTGATCCCGCACCGCCGAGGTACATTCGGCGTAGTTGTAGAGAATGAAGGAATGCTGGGACAGCTCTTCCCAAGTGAGGGACTTGGGCACCGGTTCTTCTCCCGGCAGCAGTACTACATACTCGTCGCGGGCGATTTCCCAGGTTTCAAACTCTTCAGAGCGGGGCAGGGGCACCAACCCCAGATCCACCAGTCCTTCCCGCAAGGCCTGCTCTACGCCAGTGGGGTCTAACTCATCCAGGCTCACCTCGACTTCTGGGAAGCGACGGCTGAACTGAGCAATCATCGGTGGCAGTAGGTGAGTAGCGGCACTACGAAAGGAGGCGATCCGCAGCCGTCCCCCGTGGAGCCCTTTGGCTTGGTCTGCCTCGCGATCGATGTGATCCCGTAGCTGCACAATTTCCTGGGCGTAATGGGCGATCCGCTCCCCCACCGGGGTAAGTCTGGCCCCGAAGCGCCCCCGCGCCAGTAGGGAGACACCGAGTTCGGTTTCTAAAGAGGCGATCGCCCGACTCACCGCCGATTGAGACACATCTAGCTCCAACGCAGCGGTGGAAAAACTGCCGTGCTTGGCCACCGTCAGTAGGGTCTTCAGGGCAGAAATGTTCATCAAACCAATCTATTCACTTTCCGCATAGAACCCACCCGCCTTGGTTCTGGTAGTCCGAGATTTGGCAGGGTACCTTGACAAAAAGTAACGCATTCCCCTCTTCCAAGTCGGGATGTATGCCAGCCCGGAACTCCATCGACCCTAACATTCAAACTTCGAGACCCATGTTTGAACTCATACCCTATACAAAATTCCGCGACACCCCCAGCGTTCGTTTTTTTGATGTCACCATCGCCACTTCCAACGCCCGCGATCTAGTGGTGCACGAAGGCCCAGCCACCAGCCCCAACAACAGCGCCGACGGTAGCTGGCAGTTCTATCTGCACCCTAACCAAGAAGACAACCTGCTGGCCCTCTCCGGGGGACGGACATTTTATCTGGTAAATTTTGCCTGGCAACAGCCCTTTCACATCGTCCGACTCGAAGCGGACGGCGATATTCTGCGGATTCCTCCCGGCACTTTCCACCGATCCGTGTCAGATCCCCAGGGCTCCATCGTGCTGAATCAGGCCGTCCGTAGCGATCGCGCCACCGTCGCCAGCGAATTCCGGGTCTACAACAGCGGCACCATTCCCCGCCTGTTTCGAGCCACCTGTGAAGCTGCGCCACCGCCGTTGGTTCACGGGGGCGATCGTCATAACTATCGTGCCGCTGCATAGAGAAAATCACGAATACCCCTCCCAGTCACTGCACCGGCAGGGGCATTCGTCATAACAGCCCCAACTCAGATATTAAAGGGACTGCTATTGGACTTTAACGGAGCAATCATTTGCCATTAGCAGACTCTGCTAGTCTGGCGTTGACTGGATAAAGCCGACCTTGAGCAAAGACCATCTTCAGTTCTCTCCAGCGGATTGGGCTATTAAGAAATAGAGGGTTGTCGGCGTTGTTTGAGCTGGCGATAAACCACAAATCCTCCCAGCCCAAGTGCCAGAAACAGCACGATTGGATTTTGCAAAATGTTGGCAGTCAGGATGGTCAGCCCAGAAAGCCCCAGAGCAACTAATAGGGTGACGGCCTCTGTTGCACTCTCGATGAGATTGCCAAGGAAGGGCACGATACTCACGATTACGTTCAGCGGTTCGAGGGCCAGCATCATCCCCATCCACATCAAAAAAACTCCCGTCGCCCGTAAGGACCAGGTCATAATGGTGTGTTCGCGGACCAGAGTAGCGATCGCCTCTTCTCGGGTGCCGGTGAACAGCCGGTAGATAGACACATTGCGAGGGCCACGGTGGGGCTTGAGGGTGTTTTCGATACCTAAGGCCGCCAAGACGGTAGCCTGCGTTCCATTGCTGAGGGCTTCATAGCGAATACGCAGATCGCCGATAGCTGGATTTTGAAGACTCCCTTCACCAATAAATAGATAGCGGCCTGTCGGTTGGGCCTGGGTGTTTGGCAGTAGATTACCAGCGTTGAGGGGAACTCCCGAAGGCGTCGGGAATGTCAGGCCAGCAAAGTTGAGCCGATAGCTACCCAAGCTAGCAGAATTGACGTGAAACGTTTCACTCGAAATCGCCTTGGGTGGATTGTGGTATTCGCGAGATCGCTCAAAATTGCTTGAGTTTTCCGGATCTTCTTGCCAAGACTCACGGTAGGTATAGGTGGTGCGGCGCGTTTCTGACCCATCCGCATGGGTAGTGGTGTCAGTCTGACTGTCCTCTTCCCAGGCATACATTTCTGAGCGCCGTCTGAGGCCCACATAGTTGCCGGGCGCTAGGAATAGGCCGTCTCCTAAAGTCTCTTGCGTCGTCACGTTGCTCGTGATCGAAACAAAGTCGTTGATATCTGCCTCAGGAGCACCAATGGCTGAGATAGCGATCGCGGTTTCCGCCACCTGAGACAAGTCAACGCGCATTTCATTCCAGAAGAGCAGCCCAAAGGAAGCTAAAAACAGCAGAACTCCAATTAGTAGCTTTTCAAAAGAACTGGCAACTCTCTGGCCGTAGCTGACTCTTTCCGTTTTGACGTAGGTTCTCACCCGTCCTGGAGATCGCGTCATTGGTTTCAGGGCACTAAACTTTTACTAACGTGCCCTCAAGAAATTGCCCTCAAACTCCAGCAATTGACTTCATTGTCCTGATCTACTCCAACGTCTTTGGCGGAGGGGTGACTCCGCTTTTAACTAGCGTTGCTTCCAGTTGTCTCATGACTTGAAAATCTTTTTCCGGCAGAGGCTGCAGAGGTTCCAGTCCGATCGCTCCTTGGTCTAAAAACGCAAAGGCCCGCCGAAACTCTTCCGGACTGGTGGCCACTGGCGCATCCAGATGGGCCGGAATCACCCGTTCAAACTGCCAGCTACTCACCTTGTCCACCCAGTCCAGCACCGTTTCTGGCCCGCGATTGAGAATCAGGGTTTGCAGAATGGGAGCGACAAACAGTCTTCCACCACCCCGTAAAGACTCAAAAGTCTGCTGCCATCCCGGCTGCCAGCTAAAGGGGTAGAGGCCAAAATAATTACACTTGGAGCGATCGGGCGACTTCCGCGCCTCTCGGATCATCTCCAGGGTGCCCGCTATGTCCAACGTGCTGGGTCGAAAGTAAAAAGCAAACAGGGTGATGCGCTGCCAGCCCTTACGCCGCAGTTCCGGGGTGTCGCGAATCGCATCTTCTGGACCGTCCTTGGCATGGAACAGCAGCGGGAAGGGTTCTGCCATCAGTACCGCCGGGGGTTCTGCCGGAATTGACATGACGGTGTCGGTGACCAAGAGAGTCCGGGATGCCCGGTGGAAAAATACCGCTTCCCCAAACGGCCCCAGATTCAGGGGAATCGGCCCCAGCAGGGCATAATCAAACTCATCAAAGAAGGGGGTTTGAGCAGAGGTCGATGGGAGGATTTGGGTGCGATCGCCCGGTAGCCCCAGCCAGCTCAGCGGCAGCCGGATCGGGAAACTCCACTGGTTGGGGGTGACATAGACCCGCGCCTGGGGAAAACGCCGCGCGAACGGCCCCACAAACGCCTTGTGCTCGATCGCTGTCACGGTGGAGAGAATGATGTACTTCACTGCTCCGTGCCGCTGCTCCAGCTCCCGCATCAGGCTGATGCACTCTTCAGTCGGGGCAACCGGGGAATACACCAGCAGCCCACCCTGCTCCAATCGCACCACCGTCATCCGCACCGGCACGACCACGTAGAAAATCCCCTGGAGCTGGTCAAACGTCCAGATCGTATCGGGTACCACTTCCTGTCTGAGGGTGCGCCGTCGTCCATAGGGATAAATCGGCACCACCGGCCAGAAGGGCCAGCGACGACTTTTGGATGAATCGGTTTGTTGCGTTGTCATTAACCGGGCAGGCAACCCTAAAATTTCAACAGTTTCCACAGGCTGTGGATAAAACTAATTTTGGTCGTTACGGTTTTGGATCTGGGCGCAATGCATTGCGCCCCTACGGGCATTGCGTTCCTACGGTCTGACCTGACCAATGATGGTGCGATGGCGGACGGTGTTGAACTGAATGCTGGGCCGCTCAAACCCCGCCTGCTCAAATTCCGCTTCTATATCCAGGGCAAAATATTCGTCCAGATAGGGTTCCGTACTCTTCAGCAG
>PYEQ01000108.1 GCA_003017785.1 filamentous cyanobacterium CCP5
GGCCCAGGTGCTCGACTGCCTCTGCTCTGACTACCACTATCCGTCCCTGTTTTGGGCCCCTTTCTTACTGGCGGACAAGGGGCTGATGGCCTTCGAGCAGGCTTGGAAATGCGTTTCTGAGTTTCCGGCCCAGGCGGCAAAAATCGGCGATCGCAAAGGTCAAGTCACTCCCGGCTACGATGCCGACTTTCTGCTGCTGGCGGCGGGCGATCGGCCTAATCCCCTCCGGGCTGTTTACATCAAGGGTCAGCAGGTGGCCCGCTACGGCTAATTTCTTCCCTACTCTGGTCATTCCCATGGTTACTTCCCTGCAGTCAATCCTTGATCTCTATGGCGATCGCGGCCAGGCCCAGTACGGCGGCGAGGCAGTTAGCCAGCTAGAACATGCGCTCCAATCTGCCCATCTGGCCGAACTGGCCGACCAGCCCCCTGAACTGGTCGCGGCCTGCTTTTTCCACGATTTGGGCCACCTAGTTCACCCCCTTGGAGAAGATGTCGCCGTGCGCGGCATCGACGATCGCCACGAGTGGCGCGCAATGCCATTGCTCAAGCAGCTTTTTCCCACCGCCGTGACCGCCCCAATCCAGCTGCACGTCGATGCCAAGCGCTATCTCTGTGCCGTGGATCGGGACTACTGGGCCCAGCTGTCCCCGGTCTCCAAGCGCAGCCTGGAGCTGCAGGGCGGGGTGTTCTCTGAGGCTGAAGCCGAAGCGTTTATCAAGCAGCCTGGGGCAGAAGCAGCGGTGAGGCTGCGCCGCTGGGACGACCAGGCCAAGGTGGCCCAGTTACAAACTCCCGATGTAGACCATTTTCGCCCCGCTTTTGAGGCTGCTCTAAAGGGGCGGGCGGCCGTGCGCTCGTACTAGGAGGCTGGTGTGATGTCCCCGATTCAGCTGGTCGCCTTCGACATGGCCGGCACCACGGTGCGAGACACCGGAGAAGTCGAGCACTGCTTTCTGGCTGCCGCCGCCGCCACCGGGCTGTCCGCTGACCGGGCCCAGGTCAAAGCGATGATGGGCTGGTCTAAAAAGCGAGTCTTTGAGACCCTGTGGCAGCAGCAGATCGGCAGGGACCACGGCGATTTCGAAACCAGGGTGAATCAATCCTTTGCTGAGTTTCGCGATCGCCTCGAGACCCACTACCGCACCCAGCCCGTTGAGCCCACCCCGGGCTGCCTCGAAACCTTTGCTGAACTCAAGTCTCGGGGGGTTTTGGTGGCCCTAACCACTGGCTTTTACCGGGAAGTCACCAATATTATTCTCAGCCGTTTAGGCTGGGACGCGGGCCTTGATGGCCCCTATGTCGGCGACATCAATGGCGTGATTCAAGCCTCTGTTACCCCTTCTGAAATCTACGGCAGCGAGGGCCGCCCGAGCCCTTACATGATTCAAAAAGCCATGTACCAGCTTGGGGTGAAAGATCCCCAGGCTGTGATCGCAGTGGGCGATACCCCTGCTGACCTAGCCGCAGGCATTAACGCCCACTGCGGCTGGTCCGTGGGGGTCACCAGCGGTAGCCACAGCCGTTCTCAGCTGGAGTCGTGCCCCCACCATGCCCTGATCGATGCTCTACCTGAGCTGATTGCCCTGATTGATGGCCTTTGAGGCGGTGCCCATGAAGGTTTGACATTCCTACGGGATAGGAGCCTCCATTCGCAACGTCGGCATGTCTGACCCATTGGCCAGCCCAACGGCTCCTTGCTGGAGCGTGCCTTGGGGATTTGGCTAATCTGCAGCTCAGCTTGCGGTAGGCATCAACCTAAGCTCGAGCGGATCTAAGCCTGATGGGATCATTGATCAACGGTGGCGATAGCGCCTTTCTCAAGGTTCTCGCGGCGCAGTTCATCGAACTGATCGGCTTTTTGATTCAGGTTCTCGCGGCGCAGTTCGTCGAGCTTGTCAGACTTTTGCTCTAGGGTTTCCCGGCGCAGTTCGTCGAATTTGGGAGCAGCCAAGGCAGCTGGGGCAAGGGCAGTGGCGGCGATCGCGGCGGTCAGAAGGGAAAGGGCTAGCTGCTAGGTCGCTGAAAATGCTCCTTTTCCCAAACCCCAGGCTAGTTCTCTTGAGCAGTAGCGCCGTCCAGATCAGAGCGAGGGGCGATTTTGTAGCGGTTGCGCCCGTCGGCTTTGGCCTGGTATAAGGCTTTATCCGCCCGGTCAATCAGATCCATCGGGTGCATGCTCTGGGTGGGAATCGCGGTGGCAATCCCCAGACTGATGGTGACGCAGGGGCTGCTTTGATGGGAAATGTGGGGCAGGTTGAGCTGATGCAGCAGCTCTTGGACTCGTAGGGCCACGTGCTCAGCTCCGGTTTCATCGGTGTTAGCCAGCACCATCACAAATTCTTCGCCGCCGTAGCGAGCCACTACATCAGTGGTGCGTCTGGGGGCTTTTCCCAGGACATGGGCGATGATTTTCAGGCATCTGTCTCCCTCCAGATGTCCGTAGGTATCGTTGTAGTTTTTGAAGTAGTCTACGTCGGCCAAAATCACCGTCAGGGGCTGTTTTTCCCGCAGCGATCGGGCCCACTCTTGCTGGAACTGGGTGTCAAAAAAGCGTCGATTGCCAATCTGAGTCAGCCCGTCCAGATTCGATAGACGGGTGAGTTCGTGATTCACCGTCTCTAGCTGACCCACGGTATCCGCTAGCTGGCGGTAGAGCTGGGCCTGATGGATAGCAATCTCAAGCTGGGCCACGATGGGACGGGCTAAAGCGGCTTCCCCTCCCCAGCAACGGGGCCGCTGATACTGGATCAGCAGCGTCCCCCAAAAATCCTGGCCCATAAAAATCGGCGATCGCAGCTCCGCCGCTGTCTGAGTCTCCTGGAGCCAGAGGGCATCGTCAGGATCTAGAAATTCGGAGTCATCCACCGAGAGATGCTGGGTCGTTAGGGTGGCCGCAAACTTGATCTCGGGCGGGAACTCCCCCGAGCTGCTGGTGACCATCTGCCACTGGGCCCCAGGAGGCTTGTCTCCGGACAGATGCTGGCAAATCAACACTCGATCGGCCTGCAGCAATACGTGAATACCGGCGATCGCCTGGTTCAAGATTTCTTTTAGGTCTAGGGAGCCATGAATGCCAACCACCACCTGCCGCAGAATTTCCTCCTGGACAGCTCGCCGCTGGGCCCGTTGGCGCAGCTGGGTCAAATCGAGGTGAGTCTTAATCCGAACGAGCAGCTCTTGAGCCCGAAACGGCTTGGTCACATAGTCCACCGCCCCTTCTTGAAAGGCGTCAACCACATGCTCAATTTCTTGACTCGCGGTCAGAAAAATAATTGGAATATCGGCAGTTTGAGCATCCTGCTTGAGCCGCTTGCACACCTCCAGCCCATCCATGCCGGGCATCATCAAATCGAGCAGAATCAAATCAGGATGGGCCGCTTGGGCCCGTTCTAGGGCCTGCTGACCGCTCGATGCAAAGGAAAGCCGATAGTTCGTCTGCCCCAGGAGACTCCGCAAGATCCTGAGATTTGCCGCCACATCATCCACCACTAAAATCAGCGGATTCGCCTCAGCTAGGGGGGATGGTTCAGGAATTATGCAGGATGTCGGCGGGGTCGTCATGGTCTGGGGCGGAGGCAGTTGTCGACAGCAGCGAGGCAAAATCGAGAATAATCGGCGGCAGGCTATCCCAGTCGAATGCTTCCAGCCCATGGGTCAAAGTCTGTACGTAGGCCACCAGGGGAGGGTAGGGCAGGAGGGTGCTCAAGTCTTTCAGGGCAATGGCCAGGGCCTCTACCCGGTCAATTTCCATCGTGCACCTCAAGGGTTCCCATAGATCAGCTGCAATCTGATTCAAGCTCTGCCGTAAAAACCGCTGCTCAGCCGCCGTTAAAGCATCCAGACTGGCTGAGTTCAAATCGTCTACCCCCTCCCGCGGGCGATCTGGGATCGAATGGGGTCGAGTCGCCACCCCAGCTAGCAGCGGCTTAATTGTCCTGACTAAGCTGGAGCGACTAACGGGTTTTCGGATAAAGCCGCTACACAGCTGTCGCAGTTCGGCTTCTTCTTCCGGCTGAGACGATGCCGTCACAATCACAATCGGAATATGCCGGGTCGCGGCCTCCGCTTGAACCCGCCGGGCCACTTCCTGACCGGCCATATCGGGCATGCGCAGATCTAGCAAAATCAAGTCGGGAACTAGGGTCTTGGCCAGCCTTAGGGCCTCCTGCCCACCGCCGGCAAAGTGGAGGATGTGGTGGCTATTGCGAAAATATCCGGCCAGGAGGTGGCGATTGGACTCAATGTCGTCGACCACGAGAATATGGGCTGGCGCAAACTGATCCAGGTCGATATCCGGCGACGTCACCTGGGCCTGGGCGGTGGCAGCTGAAACGACCTTGATGTGCGGAAAGCGAAAGGTAAAGGCGCTGCCCTGGCCGGGCTGACTGTCTAAATCAATGGTGCCGTCCATCATCTGCACGATCCGACGGGTAATCGCTAGCCCCAGGCCGGTACCGCCAAACTGCCGATTGCGCTGACCTTGACTCTGGGTGAACGCATCAAAGATCCGGGACTGATCCCCAGGAGAAATGCCGATGCCCGTATCCTCAACCCTGAGCTGGAGACAGATGGCATCGGGGGTAGAAGCCGGGACCGCATTGACCTGAATGCTCACCCGGCCCCGTTCTGTAAACTTGCAGGCGTTCCCGACCACGTTGAATAGAATTTGCCGGAGCCGCACCTCGTCCAGCAGCAGGGTGGGGGGGACGGTGTCGGCGATCGCCGTTTCCAGGTCAATCCCTTTACGAATTACCTGCTGTCTAAACACCTGATGGATGTCGTTAACGAGCATGCGGATATTGAGCGGTTCGGGGTGCAGCTCTAGACGGCCTGCCTCGATCTTCGACAGATCGAGAATGTCGTTAATCAACGACAGTAAGGTTTTGCCGCTGGAGGCGATCGCCTTGAGATAGTCCTGCGCTTTGGCATCATCGACCAAAGTGAGCAGAAGATCCGTAAACCCCAGCACGACATTCATCGGGGTGCGAATTTCATGGCTCATATTCGCCAAAAATTCGCTCTTAGCCCGGTTGGCAGCCTCCGCCTGCAGTTTGGCTTTAACCAGGGCGAAGTTTTTGATGGTGAGCTCTTCTCGCTGCCTCATTTCCTGGCTCAGGAGCGTTGCCTGGGCGATCGCAATTCCCATTTGCGAGGCAACGGCTTCTAGCAAATCAATGTCTTCACTGCTCCAGCGGCGCGGGCGATCGCACTGGTGCAGACTGATAATGCCGTTTGGATAGCCCTGATAAAAGGTGCCAATCGCCAGCATGGAGACCACACCCGCTTGGCGACAGAGGGGGAGCATCTGGGCCAGTAGGGGATCCTGGTAGACATCATCAGAAGCCACAGCCCGCTCCTGCCTGAGCAGCTGATGCAGGTGCAGGTTGTTGTCCAGGGGCATTACCTCCTCAGCCAGGGAAGGGTAGCCCCCGGCGACATATTCGCCTTTAACCGGCACCGCCTGGATGGGGTCGGTTTCGTAGAAATGAATCAGGCAACGATCAACTTGGAACAGCTGGCCAATCTGCTGGGCAGCCGCCTGAAACAGGGCGTCGGGATTGAGGTTCTGGCTAATTTCTGTGGTTAGCTGGCGCAGCAGCAGGGCTTTTCGTAGCTGATAGGCCATGGCCTTTTCTTCCTGGGTGCTGTCGGTAATGTCTCGCACCACCGACAGCACGCTGACATCATCCAGGGGAATCAGCCTGGCTTCTTCGTCATAGACCTTGCCCTGCACTTCGATCTGGTACTCGTACCGCTGGGGAGTTTGGGTGGCCAAAGCCTTACGAACATAGGCAAGGTGCTGCTGGGCAAGATCCCAGGGCAGGGCTTGGGTAATGTGGCTGCCTGCTGTGTTGGCCTCGTAATTCGCTAAGTCAACCTTGCAGCTATCGCGGTTGAAGACATCCAGATAGGTGCCATCTTGATGGATACGCACGAGCAGATCTGGGATGGCGTTGATGAGGGCCTGCTTGGTGGCTTCGCTATCCCTCAGGGCCTGTTCAGTCCGGATACGATCGGTGATGTCCCGCACCATCACTAGGACCTCGGTCTCATTCACAGGGATGATCCGAGCCTCTTCATAACGGCAATCGCCATCCGCGTTAAAACAGTACTCCTGGGTTTGGAGCTGCCCGGTGTCAATGGCTACCTGGGCCAGGGCAATTCTTTCCTGGGCGATCGCCGTCGGCATCAAATCCAGCACGTTCAAGCCTTCGGTCTGGCCGTCAATGGCGACGAGACAAATGACGCCTTGGTTGAGCACTTCTAAATGCAGGCCATCCTTGCGCATGCGCACCAGAAAGTCAGGAATCGCCCGGATTAAGGCCTGAGTCGTGATCTCTGCCTGCTTGCGATCGCTGATGTCCGTTTCGGCCCCCACCATGCGCACTGCCTGACCGGCAGCATCGCGCACCACCTGGCCCCGGTCTAAAATCCACCGGTAGGTGCCATCCTGATGGCGCACTCGATATTCCTGGAGATAATACTCAGTGCGCCCCGACAGGTGGTCCGCCAGGGTCTGCATCACCCGCTCGGCATCGTCCGGGTGAATGCCATCTGACCAGGCCTCGACGTCATCACCCACAAAGCGATGATCCAGCCCTCGCAAGGACTTCCAGCGCTGCGATCGGACAATAGTGTTGGTGATCAAATTCCAATCCCAGATCCCCTCATTACTGCCGTGGAGAGCCAGCTTCCAGCGTTCTTCGCTCTGGCGCAGCACCTGCTCGGTCTGCACCAGCACCCGGTTGAGACTGCTGGGGGTGATCATCCCGACCGGGCGACCGTCAGTATCCACCACGGGCAGATAGTCCAGGTTTTGCTCCTGGAGCAGAAGGCTTTGGGCCAGCGCATCGCCTAAGTCCTCCCGTCGGCAGGGGGGAGGCGACGCTGCCATCACCTGCTCAACCCTCAGCCCGTCCAGGTCGGTGCGCCCCAGCAGCCTGACCAGCTGGCGATCGCTGAGGATGCCGACCAGCCGCTGATCCGCCACAATCAGCAGACAGCCCCCCGGCGGGCCAGAGACCAACTGATCGATCGCCGCTAGCAGGGGAGTATGGGCGGCCAGCCGGACCACCTGGGTTTCTACATAGTCAGGAAGCATGGGCCTGTCACACTCTTCAGGAGGATTGAGTGGGTAGGGTAGCCGCCGGGATTTCGGCTGCATCGGACAGCTCAGCCAGGAACCCTTCAAACCTGGCCACCGTGCGGGGCAGCTGCTCCCAGTTAAACTCTTCTAGCTGTTGACTTAACACTTGAGTATAGGCAACCAGCGGCGAATAGGGAGCGGTGAACGATCGCCAGTCCTAGCCCCGTTTCCTCAAGCTGAATATGATCAATCCGACGGATGGGATAGCCCCGATGGGCTTCCAAGGCTTGAAGATCAGAATTTTTGAAAGCGGGCTGTTTTAGACCTGGCATGGCAAGCCTCCCTGGGGGCTAGAGAGAAAGAACCCTCTCGCAAGCAGCCAGGGGATGGTCAGACCCATGGGCCGATGGCCTCCGCAACAGAGGGGCATGGGTTGCCACTAGCGTGCCCAGCCCCAGATCGCCAAGGGAAATATCTACACAAAGAGATAGGCAAAAAGATGTACCATATCTCCCTCCAAAAAGCAGCCCAGACCTTAAATGTGTTACATTTATTTACAAGCAAGTATTAACAAGCAAGACCCCCTTACTACTGGAGTCCACTATGGATATTCGACAGCAACTCACCCTTGAACAGCAGTTCGAGCTTCAGGTGTTTGAAACTCAGGTGCAAGAGCTATCCATCGAACAGGCTCAAGACCTGCTGGTCCAGCTGCGAGGCTCCATGATGTATCAGAAAGCCGCCTTTCGCGAAATCTTGAGGGAGTCATGGGGAATCGGAAAAGGCCCTGACGGCCTGCAGGAGCTACTAGCCGAGGGGTAAGTTTAGCTGAGGGCGGCGATCGCTTGCTTCAATCAGCTTTGAAGAATTTAGCCCGATTAGTTTCTCAATAACTCAAATCGAGAAGAGGCCAGCGGCCTCTTTTTTGTTGTCAAAATCTATTGCATTCTGCTCCTAGTTTAGAAGGGGAATAGATGTAAAGAATAACCCCAGTGCTCGAATGGACCTGGCACACAGCTGAATCTGGAGTCTGTAGGGGATACGAAATCCTGAGGCTGCGATCAAACTTCTGGGAGCTGTGATGTCAAAGTCTAGAAAAAACGAGGCGATCGCCCTAACGCTGGGCTGAGATCTGCTGACGTGAAATGATGCCAGCTTAACAATTGCAGCTGTACAATTTCCCACGGTTGCCAAGGTATGGCCCTATAGATTGAGATGAATTCGAGGAGATGGCCTAACGGCATAATCTATGGGCATGAAAACTTCTACGTTCGATCGCTAACTCATCAAGAAACATTGTTTCTTTCCTACCCGTCGTTGGGGTTAGCGGCTAATTATTTGCTTTCCTTTAAATATCTCCGAAAAGCCCTCTGGACAGAATGTATTCTGTGGGCAGAGACGCTTCTCTTTGGCTAGTTATCAAACATATGGCGCAGACTACCCCGGCTGCCAGTGGACAACCAACCCATCAGCTCCAGTTGGCTTTCCGTCTTCCTAATCCCGATCGCCTGAAGCGGATTGCCCTAAGCAAGCCTCGCCGTAATGATATTTTTATCGCCTATGCCCCGACCGATGGGGGACTGGTTCGCCCCATAGACGAAGCCATTCGCCAACAGGGCTTCGATCCTTGGATTGACTACGATGACATCTTAGCTGGCAGCAGCTACGAAACCCAGCTCAAAACCGGCGTGCGCGAGGCCGATATGCTGGTGCTAGTGCTGACGGAAAACACCTTCCAAAACCATCACATTCTGGACTGTCTGAAGCTAGCTATCGCCCTGAATAAGTTAATTTTGGTGGTCGCTCGATCGCGACCCCTGCCCCTACCCGATCAGCTGGCTTGCCTAGGAAACCTTCACTGGCTGACCGTTTCAGCGAATGCCTCCGAAGCAGCGTTCGATCAGCTTGCCCTGCATATTATTCATATCCAGGTATACGTACGGCTCATGGCCCGGGCCGCTGAGTGGCAGCATCACCAGCAGTCTCACCAGCTCCTATCAGAAGAAGATTTGGAGGCAGTTCAGGGGCGGCTGCAGTGGATTAACGAGCATTCTATTGGCCAATTTTTTTCCCTTGAAGCGGCTCAGCCGTTTTTGCAGGCTAGCACCGAACAGACTAAAGCTCTCAAGCAGCAGCAGCTCCTCCAGCGGACCCAGCCGGATATTTTCATTTCCTATTCTCGACCGCAGCGGGAGACCGTTAAGGATCTGGTGAACACCTTAATCCGCCACGGCTGGAAAATCTGGATCGATTGGGAAAATATTCCTGTGGCGGCAGACTGGCGAGAGGAAGTCGAAGAGGGCATTCGCCAGGCCCATACCCTGCTATTTATCGTTAGCCCCCTGGCCGTGCGATCGCAGCACTGTCAGTGGGAGCTAGAGATTGCTCAAAAATACAATAAACGAATCATCCCGGTGATTATTGACGATGGCTATGACCGAGATCTCTTCAAAACAATCGGTCTGTCTTCCATTCAGTATGTGTCTTACACCAAACAAGCAGAATCCGCCGCCTTCAAGCAGCTGCTACAGGCTCTGCGCCAGCATCTCGTAGATGCCAAAGCCTATACCCGGCTGTTGAACAGGGCCTACGACTGGCAAGAACAGGGTCGCCCCGACCACGGGCTGCTCACCGCCCAGGCTCTAGGAGAAATCCAGCGCTGGTGTCGCCAGCGTCAAATCGATGACATCCACGACCAGCGGGTGATGATGCCGCTGCTGCCGCTGCAGGAACAGTACCTCAAGGCCAGTCAACTCAGCCTCAAGGGCAAGCGCCGTAAAGGGCTCTTAGCAGCGGCGGCGATCGCCACCACCATGGCCAGTTTATCGGTGCTGCTGACCATCGCCACCATCGGCGAAATCCGAGCCCTGGTGCTGTCTTTGGAAGAGCACAAAGGGCTAGACGGGCTGATCACGGCCCTCAAAGCGGGCAAGCAGCTCCAGCGCAACAGCTGGCTGGTGACCCTCGCGAAGCCCAACTTGCGTCCCCAGGCCACCACGGCCCTTCATTCTGCCACCCTGGAACTACGGGAAATGAATCGCCTCAGCGGTCACGCGGGGGATGTGTTTGACGTTGCCTTTAGTCCAGATGGGCGCACCATCGCCTCCGTGAGCGAAGATCAAACCCTGCGGGTTTGGGAGGTGCATAACAGCCGCTCTAGCCAGCCCTCCTTTAGCCATCGCCAGGCAATTGTGTCGGTGGATTACAGCGCGGATGGGGACTTAATTGCCACCGGCAGCTACGATGGGGCAGTCAAACTCTGGACCCCTGCGGGCCGGTTGCACAAAACCTTGCCCAAACTCCACCAGGATTGGGTGGCCCAGGTCAAGTTCAGTCCCGGTGGCCAATATTTAGTTTCCACCAGCTTCAGCGGTCAGATTCACCTGTGGAATCGCCGGGATGATTTCGCTCAGCCTGTGGAGATGAGCCACGGCGAAATTCCCGTGGGCACGGTGGACTTCAGCCCCTATGGGCGTCAGCTGGTTACCGGGGATGCCAG
>PYEQ01000109.1 GCA_003017785.1 filamentous cyanobacterium CCP5
GGCACCCCCCTCTTTCTGACTGGCCAGGTGCGGTCTACCAACTGTCAGCCCATCGCCGGGGCCGCCCTGGAGTTTTGGCACACCAATGCCCAGTGGGAATACGACAATGCCGGATTCACGTTTCGCGGTCGCCAGGTCACCAATGCGGCGGGGGGCTACCAGCTAGAGACGATCACCCCCGGCATCTATCCCGGGCGGACGCGCCATGTTCACGTGCGGATCAAGGCTGCAGACCATGCCACGCTCACAACGCAACTTTACTTTCCCGAGGAACCTCTGAACGAGGACGATTTTCTCTATCAGCCGGAACTGCTGATGTCCGTAGACCAGAGCGGTGCTCGTCCCCAGGCTCAGTTCACCTTTGTGCTAACGAGGGATGGCTAACGGCAGCAGATCAGCGTGGATGCGCTCACCCACCAGGGTTAGGCGGCTCACGCTAATCGGCAGCTTAAACCGCCTCGGCCCCGCACTTCCCGGGTTGAGGTAGAGCGTCCCGTCTTTTTCTTCAATTTTGGGCTGGTGGGAGTGACCTGACACCACGACCCGGAAGCCTGCGGCTTTGGGATCTAGATCCAGTTCCTTGAGGTTGTGCAGCACATAGATCAGCATGTCGTTGGCCTGCACCACTTCCGTAGTCGGAAAATCCTCGGCCCATGCGGCTTTATCAATGTTGCCGCGCACCGCTACTACCGGGGCGATCGCCCTTAGCTGCTCAATCACTTCCAACCGGCCAATGTCACCCCCATGGATAATCAAATCGCTCCCCTGCAGAGCCGAGATGGCCTCAGGTCGCAGCAGTCCGTGGGTATCGGAAATCACCCCAATGGTTTGATCCATGTTGACTTGTCCCTTGCAAAGCGCTACGGGGCTAGCGATCGCCGCTGTTATGGCCAGATTGGCTTGGCCTCCATTGTAACGATAGGGGCGATCGCCCCTGGACTCTCCAGGATCTGCGGACTGGAATCCTCAAAGCCCTCGGCGGCGCAGTCTGCCAATGGGGCCGCTGCCATCCCCAAGATCAGCTATCTCAATAACGCCCGCCGGGTTCCTGTCCGCCATCTGGCACGGTATAGGGTGGGCCCTGGAGTAGGCGGTTTCTCATCCCTAGGAGGCGAAAAAATAGGCCACTGGCCGGGCCGGTGAGGCCATCGATATTGGCTAAAAGCCTATGGCTGGGCCACTGCCCCCCCGTTAGGCCCATAGGAAATGTATCGCTCTGGAGCGACTACCCGAAGGGCATCAGGGCGATGGGCTCCCAGTTCGTTGCGGCCATATCGCGCGTAGCGCCCGGGACCGTGATCCCTGGGCAGAGCGCCAGGGAAGAAAGCCTAAGGGGCTACAATTTTGGTGAAATTGACTATAATGCAAAAAATATAAATCATTAGCTCAACTAAAAGCGAACTCCGTGTTTACTGCAACCCTTCCTCCTCAGTCAGCGCCAAAGCTACCCAAAGACCTATTTGAGGCGATTCAAGGCCTCAAGCAGGATTTAAACGCCGTAATCCTGGCCCACTACTACCAGGATCCCGATATTCAGGATATTGCTGACTATATTGGTGATTCCTTGGGGCTTTCCCAGCAGGCCGCCGCCACCGAAGCCGAGGTAATCGTCTTTGCCGGGGTTCACTTTATGGCAGAAACCGCCAAAATTCTCAACCCTCACAAGCAGGTGCTGCTGCCCGACCTTAATGCAGGCTGTTCCCTGGCTGACAGCTGCCCGCCAGAAGCCTTTGCCCGTTTCAAGGCAGCCCATCCCGACCACCTGGTAGTGTCCTACATCAACTGCACTGCCGAGATCAAAGCCATGAGCGACATCATCTGCACTAGCTCCAATGCGGTGCGGATTGTTCAGCAGATACCGGAAGACCAGCCGATTATCTTTGCCCCCGATCGCAACCTGGGCCGCTACGTGATAGAGCAGACGGGGCGTGACCTGCTGCTATGGGAGGGTAGCTGCATAGTTCACGAAACCTTTTCTGAGAAGAAGCTGGTGCAGCTCCAAATGGACTATCCGGAAGCCGAGATCATTGCTCACCCGGAATGTGAAACGCCAGTGTTAAACCACGCGGCTTATATCGGCTCAACCACCGCTTTGTTGAAGTATGCAGAGCAGAGCGATCGCGCTCAGTTCATCGTCGTCACCGAACCGGGTATCATTCACCAGATGCAGAAGCGGATGCCCCACAAACAGTTCATCCCGGCTCCGCCCACTAGCGGCACCTGTGCCTGCAACGAGTGCCCCCACATGCGGCTGAATACCCTGGAGAAGCTCTATCTGGCCATGGAGCACCGCCAGCCCGAAATCATCCTGCCTGCCGAAACCGCTACCGCCGCTTTGAAGCCTATCCAGCGGATGCTGGAGATGAGTGCTTAGTTGGGTAGAGGACGGGGGTATGGGGAGCCACAGGAAAGGGGGACTCGTACTGAAGATGCCCCCTCGATGAGCTGGTTTTTTGGAAAAGGTTTAGGGCGTCAGGAAGTCCTGGAGCCGATCGGCCATTAGGTCAACGATGCTATCGCTGTCTCCGCTTAAATCCTGCTTGGCTTGCGCCTCGACTTCAGCTACCGCGTCTGGGGGCAGAGCCAACAGATTAACCAGCCGCTGATAGGCTTCTGCCTCTTCCTCGTTAATTTTCTCCTCTTCCGGGGTGCGGGCACTGCTAAGGATGACCTCGTATCCGAGCCGTAGCACGAGGGCCTTTTCCGCATCGGTCTTGAGCTTGGGCACCACTTCATTGAGGGGAAGATCCTGCATTAGATAATCCCGCAGTTCTTCTTTTAATGCCTGCTGGCGCTCCGCCGTAGTGGAAAACAAGCTGCTAAAGCGATCTAGCATCAAGTCCACTTCTTCCTGGGCCAGATTGCCATCACTCCAGGCCATTGATGCCACCACGCGCATCAAATTCATCTGCTGGGGCGATATGGATGGGGGCGGTGGAGGTTGTAAAGCCATACGACTTCTATAGAAAGCACCAATCGAGACAAGACGCCTCTGTTGGTGCTTAACCTAGCATGTCAGTTCGTCCGCGATCGCTTAGCGTTAACAATATCCACATAGGCCCTGAGCAACGGCGCCTACTCGGCCAGATCAGGCTTGATTCGCTAGGTTCACCAGCTGCTTGAGGTTGGAGAGCACGATCACCCCCTCTTCCGGGGCGACCTTCAGCCAGTTTTTTTCTACCAGCTTGGCAATAATCTTGCTGGTTTCGTCCTCAGTGATATCTGAAACGTCGGCGAGATCCCGCATGGGAATGTTAAATATCTCTACACCAGCTTCCGTCGCCTGACCGTAGGCATCTTTGAGGGCAACCAGGGTGTTGGCCAGCTTCACCGCCGGGGGCTGGTGGCGTAGCTGTAACCGATAGTTGGTTTGACGTAGGCGCTGCACCATCAGCTGCAGCATGCGGTGGTGCAGCTGCGGATCTTTGAACAGGGTTTGGATAAAGCGCTGGGCCGAAACGCTCAGCAGCTTGACCGCCGTCAGCGCCACAACATCCGTAGATCGGGGCGACTCATCGAGAATTGCCATTTCGCCGAAGAAGTCTCCCTGGCTGAGGATAGCCAGGGTAGCGAAGTCATCCCCAGCATGGCGGCGGACCTTAACCCAGCCTGACTCCACGAAATACACCGCGTTGCCCCAAGCGTCCTCCATCAAGACAGCCCGTCCGGCTGGGTACTCGTGCTCTGTCGCAACCGACAACAGCCACTCGACGGTGTCAGGATTGGCGGCACTAAAGAGGGGAAACAGCTCACTAAAAGATTCAGGCTGCATGGAGAGTAGGGAAGTGAATCCGATGTAAAGGGAGTAACAATCTCAGCGACCAGGGCTGTCTTCAAGGCCGCAACCCGGGCATCCCCATACTCCTTAAAAAAACCCAGATCGTCAACTGCTATCAGACTAGAGACAGCATATGCTGTAAATTTCGCCTAGGGCAGCACCTGGTTGACCGCCTGCTGAATTGCTGGCAACAGTCGATCTACGTAGTCTGGCCAGCCCACGATAATCGCTTGCTGATGGGTAAGAGTAGCGATATCGATCGCTTCCCCCTCGAACTGCAAGGGCTGCCCCTCTAGGTCACAGCAGGTCAGTCCTGCCGCCTGGGCCAACGCGATCGGCCCGGTGGTATCCCACAGCTTTACCCGTCCGTTGAGATAGAGATACAGACCGGCTTGGCCCTTGATGACTTCAATAACTTTTAGTCCAAAGCTACCCAGGCTAAGGAACTGCACCGTCGTCGCCAGGGGCGGATGCTGCTGCTGGATCACCTGGCAAAGCGCCTCGCCGTAGCGACGCCTGTCCTTATCCCCAATCATGATTGGGCAGGCAACCTCTAAGGCCGGGGGCGGCTGAGGATTGAGCCTGGCCGGAGAACCCTGAACCTGATGAAACAGACCCCAGCCCGCCCCGCCCCAGACCATCTGTTCACGGGCAGGGGCATACACCCAGCCCGCCCGGGGTCGCCCCTGTTCCAGCAGCCCCACCATGACAGAGTAGTGAGCTTTGCCGCCGATGAAGTCGTCGGTACCGTCGATGGGGTCAATCAGCCACAGGCGATCGTAGTTTTGCTTGAATAGCTGTTTAGAAGCCTGATTTTCCTCCGTAATCACGCCGTCCTGGGAAAACCACTGTTCAAAGGCGGTGGATAGTCGGGTATCGAGGCGGCGATCAACGCTGGTCACGTAGTCGTTGACGCCTTTCTCAAAGACCTCAAACGCCTTCGCGCTGAGGACCAAAGCCTCCTGTCCGCACTCCAGAAGCAGCTTGCGAATATTTTCGTCGTCCCTGTCTGAGAGCGGAGTCATAGGTGCGGGGCGAAACGGTTACTCCGACAGTCTACTGGAAGCATAAAAAATGGGCTAGCCGTTGCAGGCTAGCCCATCACTTGGGAACGCGTTGGAAACTTACTGAAGCACCAGTTTGACGTTGGCGTTCTGCAGACCAGGGCGCTTAACTTCGCTGAGGGTCTTGTTGACCGCGTACTTCTGGTTGATGGAGTTGATTAGCTCGGTCTGGTTGTGCTTCTTAGCCACACCCCAGAGGTCAGCGATCAGGTCAAAGGAACCGTCAGCATTGCGGGACCAGCCCAGATCATACTCGCCTTCTAGAACGGCAACGATGTCAGAGCGAACGCGCTGACCGTTATAACCGCGCACGTCGGCATCGGTCTTGGTGGTGATACCCAGATCGCTCAAGGACTGCTTGAGAATCTCGGCGTCGGTAACCTTGGTGCGCAGAGTGCTGAAATGAGACATTTTGATTTCCTCCTGAGAGAAATTGAGAGAGACAACGAGGTTTGAGAGTGTCCAGACGCTGGTGAGAGTCATCTGGAGGTAGTCGCTAGCGCAGTGCTAGCCTTTCCCTCGGCCACGGGCCAAGGAGAAAGCCTGTTAGAACTCCATGCGCTGATATTCAGCGATGGAGGCGGCGGCAGGGCGCGCCCGCTGCCGGGCCCAGTCGCGCAATGCGGTCACCTGCTCGTTCATGGTCTTAGACAGGGGCAGGGTGGCGCGAATTGCGGCGATAATGTCCAACTGAGTGAACTCACGTCCTTGGGCAAATGCTTCGTACATGGCAGAGATCAGTCCTTGCTCAATCTCAGCTCCGGAAAATCCTTCACACACCTTCGTCAGTTGGTCGAGATCGAAGCGCTCAATTTCTCGACGTCGCTTTTGCAGGTGAATTTGGAAGATTTCTTTGCGCTCCTCAGAGTTGGGCAGATCGACAAAGAAGATCTCGTCGAAGCGCCCTTTCCGTAGAAACTCACTGGGCAGGCGCTCCACTCGGTTGGCGGTGGCCATCACGAACACCGGAGAAGTTTTTTCCTGCATCCAGGTGAGGAAGGTGCCGAAGATGCGGCTAGAAGTACCGCCATCGGAGTCGGCAGACCCGGAAGACCCGGCGAAGGCCTTGTCAATTTCGTCAATAAATAGAATAGCGGGAGAAATGGATTCTGCGGTTCTCAAGGCACTGCGGAGGTTAGCTTCAGAGCGACCTACCGTAGAGCCATCGTAGACCCGTCCCAGATCTAGCCGCAGCAGGGGCAAACCCCACAGGCGAGAAGTAGTTTTGGCAATCAAGGACTTGCCACAGCCCGGAACTCCCAGAATCAACATGCCTTTCGGCTGGGGCAAACCATATTCTCTGGCCCGCTCGGTAAAGGCTCCAGAGCGCTGCTCTAACCAGTGCTTGAGTTCTTCTAGACCGCCGACGGAGTTAATAGTTTCATCGACATCCATAAACTCAAGGATGCCGTTACGGCGAATGAGCTGCTTTTTCTCAGAAAGAACGATGTCTACCTCTTCTTCGGTGAGGCGACCAGTCATCACCTTCGCCTTGCGATAGACCTTTTCGGCTTCGTCGCGGGTTAGACCCAGAGCGGCTTTCAACAGCTTTTCGCGACCTTCAGTGGTGATCCGCGCTCCACGCCCGGAATCTAAATGGCTAGAAAGTACCTGGTTTAGCTCGGCCATGTCGGGCATCAGGAAGTCGAGAACGACGACTTCTTTCTCCAACTCGATGGGTACTTCTTGCACCGGCGACATCAGAACAATGGTCTTCTGGGTGTCTTTGAAGGTGGCGATCGCGTCTCGCAGACAGCGAGTCACTGCTGGAGAATCCTTGAAAGGATGCAGATCCTTAAAGACGTAGATGCCAGGTTCTCGCTGGCGCACCACCCACTCGATCGCGGCCTCAGGAGAAACGGTGCTGTTGTGCTGAGTTGCCCCTCGGGCCTGACCATATTCGGAAATACCGTGGGTCATTGTCCAGGTATACATCCGCCGCTGAGGTCGCTGCCCCTGGGCGATCGACGCAATGGCCTGCTCGGCGCGCTCTTCCTCAAAGGTCACTAAATAAACCAGCGGGTATTGAGCTTTGACTAAAACGTTGAGATCTTCTCTCATGACCATTGCTCCTCAGGCTGCGAGATGGCTCTATGGGGCAGATTGGAACTTAGAGACGCCTCGACTGGGCCTCTGGAAACGCCGATAAAAATCAACTACAAGCAACAAGCTCCCCTTCATCGGGCTGCCGATCTTCGGCAGAGGGATTGCTAACGCCCACCATCAGTTCACCGGAAGCATCAACCGCTACGGACTCACCAACTGGGGCCAGCTCTCCATCTTTTATCACTAAAGATGTTGAGCAAGCGGGACAATCATGAACCTGGTGGGTTTGACCGTAAAGCCCTTCACCCTCATCTACGACTTCAGAGTGAGAAAGATAAAAATCAATGGCACGCTCTGCAATGGCAGACATCGCCTTACCGTCAAGGGCAGACTTGACCTTTAACTGACGATGCAGGTCGGGGGGTAAATACAACGTGACCTTAGTTGCCTTTTGCTCTTGCATATGACGTTTTGACTATTTGGTACCCGGGTATGGATTTCACTGTAGAGACTTGGGGGGAAAGCGTCAAGACAGCATGCCGTCTTGACGGCAAACCTGTAACATTCGTTTACAAATCGACGTTACCCCGTCACTTCAGTCGTTCTCTCAATCAGTCGTTCTCTAAAGAGGCAGTACAAAGCCATCCCTTGCCAGGTGGATTGCACAGCGGGCAAATCACGCTAGCCAGCAACCGCCTTTGACAAGCAAATGGCCGAAGAAGAGGTAAACAGCCCCGATCTCCCTGCCGATGCGAAGCGCTAAAGCTCCTTTGACAAGCCAACCCTTCCGCAAGGTCCAGGGGGGCAACTGGTTTGCCAGCCAACCTTCGATTGGACGCCCCTGGTCGTTAGGCCGCAGGACGTGCGCAGCGGAGCCCGAGGGGAGCGAGTCCCCTCGGGTAGAGATTCGGCTTTCGAGCACAACAGTGACCTTACTAGCCTCCTCATCAAAAAAGCCTTGATAAGGAATGGTACATAGAAAAGGCTGGTTGTGCTGAACTCATCTCCAAATTGGCGTATTGCCATCCTAGAGTCGCGATCGCGGGATTTTCTTTGTGGCGCAATAAAACTTGAAGCTGCCGACCTTAGCGGCATGAGCGCGATAGCATAGCTTCGATGACGGCGAACCGATTGGAGATCTATGACCGCGGCATCCACGACGGCGCAGGCGTTTCCCTCTTTAGAAAAGGCCCTCAAGCACCACTTTGGCTACGACGAGTTTCGTCACGGTCAGCGGCAGGTAATTGAAACCATTCTCAAAAACCGGGATGCCCTGGTGGTAATGCCCACAGGCGGCGGTAAGTCCCTGTGCTATCAGCTCCCCGCTTTGCTCAGGCTGGGGCTGACGGTGGTGGTGTCACCGCTGATAGCCCTGATGCAAGATCAGGTGGACAGCTTGCGGGACAACGGCATCGCCGCCAGCTACCTGAACAGCACCCTCAGCTGGGATCAGGTGCGATCGCAGGAAGCGGCCCTGCGCTCCGGTGAGACTCGTCTGCTGTATGTCGCCCCGGAGCGGTTGGTGAGCCCTGGGTTTCAGCAGTTGCTCTCGGAGGTCAGCCAGTCTGTGGGGCTGGCCTGCTTTGCGATCGATGAGGCCCACTGCGTTTCGGAATGGGGCCACGACTTTCGCCCGGAATACCGGCAGCTAGCCACCCTGCGGCAGCGATTTCCGCAGATTCCGATTATGGCCCTAACGGCGACGGCCACCCAGCGGGTACGGCAGGACATTCTGCAACAGCTACGGCTAAACGACCCGCTGATCCACGTCGCCAGCTTTAACCGTCGCAACCTCTACTACGAGGTGGTGCCTAAAGACCGGCGCACCTACGGCACCCTGCTCCAGCAGGTCAAAACCAGCGGTGGCCCTTGCATCGTCTACTGCCTCAGCCGCAAGCGGGTAGATGAAATCGCCAGCCGCCTCCAGCAGGACGGCATTGCAGCCCTGCCTTACCACGCCGGACTCAGTGACACCACCCGCACCGAAAACCAGCAGCGGTTTATTCGCGACGACGTGCAGGTGATGGTGGCGACGATCGCCTTTGGTATGGGCATCAACAAGCCCGACGTACGACGAGTGATTCACCACGATTTACCCCGCAATCTGGAGAGCTACTACCAGGAGTCGGGGAGAGCCGGACGGGATGGGGAAGCGGCCCGCTGCACGGTGTATTACAGCTATGCCGACGTGGCCACCATCGACTATTTAATTAGTCAAAAGCCGGACGAGGGCGAGCAGCGAATCGCCCGCCAGCAGCTCCGGCAGATGATTGACTATGCGGAGAGTACAGTGTGTCGCCGCCGCATTCAGCTGGGCTACTTTGGCGAAGATTTACCTCAGCCCTGCGACAACTGCGACAACTGCCTGTCACCTCCGCCGATCGAAGACTGGACTGTGGAGGCCCAGAAGTTTCTCTCCTGCGTGGCCCGCTGCCGGGAACGCTTCGGCATGACCCATATCATTGACGTGCTGCGGGGCTCTAAAAAGCAAAAGATCCTGCAGCTGGGCCACGATCGCCTCTCCACCCACGGCATCGGCAAGGATCGTTCGGTGGATGAGTGGCGGTTATTGGGGCGATCGCTGCTGCACCAGCGGCTGCTAGAAGAAACCACCGACGGCTACCCGGTGCTGAAGTTAAATGCTGGCAGCTGGCAGGTGATGCGCGGTCAGCTCTCGGTGGAAGTGGCCATTCCGGAAGGACTGGGACAAGCTACGGAAAGCCCCGCCACCGCCCCCGACTCCCTGGAAGCGGCCCAGCTGATGGTGCGGCTGCGCAGTCTGCGCAAGCGACTGGCGGATGAACAAGGGGTGCCCCCCTACGTGGTGTTTGCTGAGTCGGCCCTGCGGCAAATGGCCCAGCAGCAGCCCCAGACCCCCGATGCCTTTGCGCAAATTTCCGGGGTGGGCAGCCGCAAGCTCCAACAGTACGGCCAGATCTTTACCGATGAAATTCGTCAGTTCTGCCAGGAGAATGACCTGCCGGTGACCGATACGGCTGACATCCCCGTTTCTGAATCGTTTAATGGCAGTCGCCGCCGCCAGCGCCCTCCCAGTGAAACCCATAGGGTGACGCTGCAAATGCACCAGGAAGGGCTTTCTGCCGACGAAATCGCCCAGCAGCGCCGGGTGAAGCTAACGACTACAGTTAAACACTTCGAGCGGCTGATTCTGGCGGGGGAAGCGGTGGAGCTAGATCGACTGGTGTCGCCAGAACGGCAGGTGGTGATTCGAGAAGCGATTGAAACGCTAAATAACCGCTCCATGTACGCTATTCGGGAGCATATTGGGCTTACCTATGACTACAACGAAATTCGTTTAGTCGTGGCGGACTGGGAGCGATCGCAGCAATGAACGATGATTTGTGATCGGGATATAAACTGAGAAGCTTGCGTTTCAGGAAACTGAAATCTGAGAGAAAAAGCTTTGGCGGGACAACCGTTCGTTTAGAACCTGATGTTGCAGAGATGTTTCCTAATGCTGATACGGTGAATGAAGCATTGAGGTTTTTAATCAGAGTCATGCGTGACAATCAAGCGTCTGCTGTAAATGCTCAGACTCAAAATTCGACTTCGGTGGACGGGTAGGCGATCGCCTGCTGTGCTCAAAGATTAAGAATGACGGATATAGCGGTTTGCAAAAGTATGGACTATAGTTGGCAATCAGGAAAACCAGCAATGAAAGATGAAAGCTCATTCCCTT
>PYEQ01000110.1 GCA_003017785.1 filamentous cyanobacterium CCP5
GCACCTGTCTTTAGGGTAGGACGCGCTCATTTCTAGACGGTTATTATTAAGTGCAGCGTTACAGAGCATTGGTATAAAGTGCTTATGACCCTCATTCGGTTGATTCCTTCAGCTCGAAAATTTTGCTTTCTGATATCCTAAAAAATATTTTTCAGTATAGACAGATTCCCATACAGAGATTGTAGATCTTTAAAAAACATGGAATTTATATTTGTTTCGCCAATTTCTCCCATGGTAACGGGTACTGTGGTTCTGCTTATTCAGTACTTTGTGGTTAAGCCGTTAAGCGAACGGAGCCAAGGAAAGCACAGTGTTGATGGAGAGGATTCAAATAGACAATTTGATAAAGAAAAACAGGGCCATCTATGTGATGATTATCCATCTCATGAGAGTCCTCAAGCTAAGCAGACATCTACACATACAGCGTTTTTCAGTCTAGTGAGATGCAGGCAAGGGGCTTAAGCCCTTTGTTGATAAGGTGTGAATGTACTTCACCAGTATGGGAAAGGCTGTATTATGATTACTGAATATTTATTCGTCAGAATGATTTTATGATTCTGAGGTCGTTTCTTTGTCTTTTATGTGGCGTGAGCACAACTTTTGGCCAAATGCTACTACTGCACTTTATCTTTCCGGATTTCATGGCTGTTCATGCTACTTGGGTTATGTCAGGACTACTTATTGTGGATTGTGGCTTGGCGGCGATGATTATTTTAGATTTTTAATACAGAACTGATTTTCGAGTTACTTATAGCGTTTACGGCTTTTTGCGGGTCTGCGTAAAGAGATTTATTTGAAATAATCGCATATTGAGCCAGATGAAAAAGGCTAACCAATCGGCTAGCCTTTAAGAGTTGTCACAATACTCAACGTTACTGTTTTGTGCATCTACGCGGTAACAATATCCGCAGGCAATCGCTTGAAGGCCAGCCGCTCGTTCTCCACATCGACGTAGATGGTGTCACCTTCGACAAAGTCGCCCCGCAAAATGCCTTTGGCAATTTGGGTTTCCAGCTCCCGCTGGATCGCCCGCTTTAGCGGACGCGCCCCGTACACCGGGTCGTAGCCCACTTCCGCCAGGAAGTCGAGGGCGGAATCTGACAGGCGCACCGCCATCTTGCGTTCTTCCAATCGCTCCTCCAACCGCTGGATTTGCAGCTTGACGATGTTCCGTAGTTGTTCCTTCCGCAGGGCGTGGAAGATGATCATCTCATCCACCCGGTTCAGGAACTCGGGCCGGAAGTTGCCCCGCAGGGCGTCCATTACCCGCGACTTCATCTCGTCGTAACGCTCATCATCGCCGGAGATATCCAGAATATGCTGGGAGCCGATGTTGCTAGTCATGATGATGATGCTGTTCTTGAAGTCCACCGTGTGACCCTGGGCGTCAGTAACCCGGCCATCGTCGAGGATTTGCAGCATCACGTTGAACACATCGGGGTGGGCCTTTTCGATCTCATCGAAGAGAATTACCGCGAAGGGACGGCGACGGACGGCTTCGGTCAGCTGACCGCCTTCGTCGTAGCCCACGTATCCCGGAGGAGCCCCGATCAGGCGGGAGACGGCGTGCTTCTCCATGTATTCCGACATGTCGATCCGCACCATGGCGTCTTCGGTATCGAACAGGTAGGCCGCCAGCGCCTTGGCCAGCTCGGTTTTACCGACGCCGGTGGGCCCCAGGAAGATGAAGCTAGCGGTAGGTCGGTTAGGATCGGCGAGTCCGGCCCGCGATCGCTGAATCGCATCGGCCACCGCCGTCACGGCTTCGTCCTGGCCCACGACCCGCTGATGAAGCTCATCTTCCAGCAGCAGCAGCTTCTGCATTTCTGACTGCACCAGCTTGCTGACCGGGATGCCCGTCCACTTGGAGATAATCTCGGCGATGTCTTCTTCGGTGACTTCTTCCCGCAGCAGGGTTTTGCCGGTGGTCTGGGTTTCTTCCAGCTGGGTTTCAGCATTTTCTAGGCTGCGCTGGAGGTCGGTGAGCTTGCCGTATTTCAGCTCGGCAGCCCGGTTCAGGTCGTAGTCCCGCTCCGCCTGCTGGATCTCGATGTTGATCCGGTCGATCTCTTCTTTGATCCCCTGGATGTGGTCAATCACGTCTTTTTCGGACTGCCACTGGGCGTTGAGGGCGCTTTGAGTTTCTTTCAAATCCCCCAGTTCCCGCTCCAGCCGTTCCAGGCGATCCAGGGAAGCGGAGTCGCTTTCCTTCTGCAGGGACAGCCGCTCCATTTCCAGCTGGAGAATCTTGCGATCCACCTCATCCAGTTCCTCTGGCTTCGAGGTAATCTCCATCTTCAGCTTGGCAGCGGCTTCATCTACCAGGTCGATCGCCTTGTCGGGCAGGAAGCGATCGCTAATATACCGGGTCGAAAGCGTCGCGGCAGCTACGAGAGAGCTATCAGAGATTTTCACCCCGTGGTGCACCTCATAGCGCTCTTTGAGTCCGCGCAGAATCGAGATGGTGTCGGCCACGGTGGGCTGATCCACAAACACCTGCTGGAAGCGGCGCTCTAAGGCCGCGTCTTTCTCAATATATTTGCGGTACTCGTCGAGGGTCGTCGCGCCGATACAGCGCAGCTCACCCCGGGCCAGCATCGGCTTCAGCAGGTTGCCCGCGTCCATCGCCCCCTGGGTGGCCCCGGCCCCAACCACGGTGTGGATCTCGTCGATGAACAGGATAATTTGCCCCTGGGAGTCGGTGACTTCTTTCAGCACCGCCTTCAGCCGCTCCTCGAACTCGCCGCGATACTTGGCCCCGGCAATCAGCGCCCCGAGATCCAGGGCAATCAGCTTGCGATCTTTGAGAGACTGGGGCACGTCGCCACTGACAATGCGCTGGGCCAGTCCTTCGGCGATCGCGGTTTTACCCACGCCCGGTTCACCGATCAGCACCGGGTTATTCTTGGTGCGGCGGGAGAGAATCTGAATCGTGCGGCGAATCTCGTCGTCTCGGCCAATCACCGGGTCCAGCTTGCCCTCGCGGGCCGCCTGGGTGAGGTCGCGACCGTATTTTTCCAAAGATTCGTACTTGCCTTCTGGGTGCTGATCCGTCACTTTCTGGTTGCCCCGAATCTGTTGAATCGCTTGCTTTAGCTTAGCGTTGTCAATGTTCAGCTCCTGGAAGACGGTTTTGCCGAAGCGATCGTCCTTGGCATAGGCCAGAATCAGGTGCTCGATAGAAATATAGTCGTCGCCATAGTCCTTGCGGTGCTTCTCGGCCCGGTCCAAGAGCTGATCCAGGGATGGCCCCAGGTATACCGACGACGACCCGCCGCCGCTGACCTTGGGCTGGGAGTTGATGAACGCCTGGGTGCGATCGCGCAGCTGCTGCGTATTCGCCCCCAGCTTGGCAAAAATGCTGTTGGCCAAGCCCTCCTGCTCCAGCAGCGCCATCATCAAATGCTCGCTGTGGATCTGCTGTTGCTGGGCTTCCTTGGCAATGTCTGGGGTGCGAGCGATGGCACTCCAGGCCTTCTCAGTAAATTGATTTGGATTGGTGGGTTGCATGGAGCACTCATCCCCTTACGAATAAAACATTGTGTCAATGCCTGAATTGTAGAAAGAGATCGAGCCGTAGCCGGATCGGTGTTTACGAGCAACCCCATGGGGTTTGCCGCCTAGTTCGGATACCCGTACTGATTCAACAGCAGACTCACAGATGCCTACAGGCTTAGGTAAGTTGATCGATTTGTAAGCATCTTGCTCAGGGCTGGGCTGCCCACTCTTAGAATCTGATTACGTGCTTCCACGGATTAACCCCTACTTTTTACTCAGGCAGCTAATGATTTTCCCCCCACGTCATTTGATGCTAACGGCCAGTGGACTGGCCTCCCTCCTAGGCTCGGTGTTGGCCACTCCGGTAAGCGCTGCTAGCTTCAGTCAGATCTATGCTTTCGGCGATAGCCTAGTCGACACGGGTAACGCCTTTGCCCTTAGTCAATCGGAGTTGGGCATCGGCATTCCTCCTGAGCCTTACTTCGAAGGTCGCTTCTCCAATGGCCTTGTTTTTAACGAATATTTAGCGACAGATTTAGGCATCCCCGAGACCAGCTTTGGCTTCGGAGGAGCTAGCACCGGTAGCCTGGGAGCTCTGCGATTCGGCGGCATGACACTTCTGGAGGTTCCAGGTCTGCTCGCCCAGGTCGATCAGTTCGTTGCCACGGCTCCTTCGGTTGATCCGGACGCGCTGTATGTTTTATGGGCAGGGTTCAACGACTACTTTTTCGAGGGCGTCACCGATCCCTTCGTACCGGTTGGCAATCTAACCAGTGCTGTCAACACCCTCAGCGGTGCCGGGGCTAAAAACTTTTTGATCGGCAACCTGCCCGATTTAGGTGAAGTTCCCCTGGCTGGGATTTTGGGCTTACCTCCAGAGGTAGTAGCTGGTCTGAATCTTGTCTCCAACGCCCACAATCAAATTCTGGCCGATACCGTCGCTGGACTCGATGCAAGCGATTCTCTCAGCGTGGACTTGCTAGATGCAAACTCCTTAATCCGAGCTGCGATCGCGGGGGAATTTGGATTTAGCAACGTTAGCGATCCCTGTACCCTGACTCCAAGCTGCCTCAGCAATCCAACCGCGCAGTCCTCTTTCCTATTTTGGGATCAGGTACACCCCACCACCCGCGCCTATCGAATTGTTGCCGATACCGCCCTCGCTCAGATAAGCCACAACCCGGTTTCTACCCCAGAGCCAACCGCTGTAATTGGTCTCTCACTAGTGGCTGCGTTTGCTGCAAGGCGATTCCAGCGCAGTCGCGCCTAGGGTATATCGCTATTGCACCAGAGCAAATCCCCGAGGACTGCCGCTGGGTCAAAAGTTTGTCGCTCACGTCTTTGCCCGTTAAGAGACTCCTGCAGGCAGATTAGGATTGATTAAAGCCAGGGGGGTTAGAGTGGCGCGATCGCGGGTATACGTACGAGCTGGTTCAACCAGTAGTCCTTGGCTAGCAGTCAACCTGTCCGCAGTTGTTCCAGGCTGGGGCCAGATATACGGTGGAGCCTGGACTAAGGGCATCTGCTTTCTGCTCACAACCCTCTTCGGAATTGGATGGATTGTCCACGCCATTTTTTTACCCAGCGGTAATACCGTGCGAGGGCTATGGCTGCTACTGCCCCTAGGCGGCCTCTACCTTATGAGTCTTTGGGACAGCTATCATACGGTGGCCCGTCATTCTCCCCTGACTATCAACCAGGATCCCTGGTATCCAGTATTTCTCTCCCACGTGCTACCGGGAATGGGGCAGCTAAATTTACAGCTAGCCCTGTGGGGAGTCAGCTTCCTGTTATTAGGCATTGGTTTTGGGTTTCTAGCAAACCTTAACGCCAACTTGCTGCCAATACCACCACTGATTTGGGCGATAGGCTGTGGCCACGCCTATATTCGAGCCACGAGAACTCACCAGTGGACTATGCTGCTTGGTTTTCTAGCTGTGCTCATCACTATTCGATTAGCAGTCGGCTCAATTCCAGCGGTGGTCAGGCTCACCGTAGAACAGTGCATTGTTCCTAGTGAGTCGATGGTGCCGACGCTTCAGGTAGACGATCTCATTCTGGTCAATAAAGCTAGAACTTATACACCTCAACTACAAGACATTATTGTGTTTGAAGCACCTCCCCAAGCAATTGCCCTCGACCAGCTTCAACCAGACGATTTAGTAGTCAAACGGATTTTAGGACTCCCAGGACAACAAGTAGCCGTGCAAAATGGCCAGGTTTGGATCAACGGTAGCCCAGTTGTAGAACCCTACTTAGCTCAACCTCCCGACTACCTTTGGGGACCAGAAACAGTTCCTGATAACCAGCTATTTGTCCTAGGGGACAATCGCAATAGCAGCGCTGATTCTCACCGATGGGGTTTCATCTCCCAAAGTCTCGTCGTTGGCCCTGCCTATAAAATCTATTGGCCGCCACAGCGGATACAACCCCTATCATGAGGGCTCTACAACGATCTAGGAATCATGCAAAGCCTGCTGACGGCTGCGTCGCCGCTGCCGCAGCCGGTTGATGACTCGAATACCCAAGTAGTAGCTGATGAGCCCCACAACTATCCCCACGACGGCACTACCTAGCATCAGCCGCGTAGTCACATCAGTGCCCATTTCCATCCAGCTTTTGAGGGAGTCTAAGGAATCGAAATTCTGCAGACTACCCCTTCCCAACAGCCACTCCCCGACCTGATAGTTGAAGGCAAAAATTGGTAGATAGGTGAAAGGATTACTAATCCAGGTGCTAGCGGCAGCCAACACTTTATTTCCCCTAAACACAGTCGCCACACCAACGCCAATCAGGGTCTGAAGCCCAAACAGAGGAAAACAGCCTGCAAACACTCCAGAGGCTATTCCCCGAGATAGCTCCTGAGGACTGCCCCGCAGACGCAAAAACCGAAGATAAAAATACTGTACCCGCCGTCGCCACAAAGGCCACTTGGCGCGGGTTGTTCGCTTTGAATCTGGCTGGGACTCGATCAATTGGCTCATGAACAGGCCGCGATGGGAACGGTGAACCACAGAAAAATCAGGCTGTCTGACATCAGCCTAGAAAGCTAGCAATCACGCAAATGCTGTCTTTATATTGCCCACAGTCTTTATTGTATAGAGCTGAAGGGGCGGCAGCAGATGGATAGGATACTTCGGGTGCTGTCCTTCACAATGAAAGCAGGCTTTTCAAAGGAATCATGACTCCAGTCATTTCTCAAGGTGAGACGATAGTGGCGATCGCCACCGCTGTAGTCCCCCAGCAGGGTAGCGTCGGCATAGTGCGCCTATCAGGCGCAACATCCCTGGAGATTGCCCGAACTCTGTTTAAATCCCCGGGTCATCAGCCTTGGGAAAGCCATCGGATCCTTTACGGGATGATCTGCGATCCGGAGACTCAGCAGATTGTCGACGAGGCGCTGCTGCTGCTCATGCACTCTCCCCGGTCCTATACCCGTGAGGACATAGTAGAGTTTCACTGCCATGGCGGCATCATGGTGGTGCAGCGGGTCCAGCAGCTCTGCATCGCTCAAGGAGCCAGGCTAGCTGAACCCGGAGAGTTTACATTGCGAGCCTTTCTCAACGGCAGGCTGGATTTGACCCAAGCAGAAGGGGTTAGTGATCTGATTGGGGCCCAGTCAAATCAGGCGGCCCAGACTGCCCTTTCCGGTCTACAGGGTAAGCTCAAAACCCCCATCCGCCAGCTGCGCTCTGACTGCCTCGATATTTTGGCAGAGGTGGAAGCCCGAATCGATTTTGCCGACGATTTGCCTCCCCTCGACGAACTGACCGTCAGCCAACGGGTCTCAGCCATACTCACCCAGGTAAGAAATGTCTTAGCCACAGCTGAGCGGGGAGAACTGCTACGTACTGGCCTTAAGGTTGTAATTCTAGGACGGCCGAATGTCGGTAAATCGAGCCTGCTTAACGCTTGGAGTCGAAGTGATCGAGCGATTGTGACAAATTTACCAGGCACCACTCGCGACATCGTGGAATCGCAGCTGGTAGTGGGTGGCATTCCCGTCCAGGTGCTTGACACCGCAGGCATTCGTACCGGGACCGATCAGGTAGAAGAGATGGGCATAGAGCGATCGCGTCGGGCAGCTCAGTCTGCTGATTTAGTGCTGCTTGCCATCGACGCTAGCGCTGGCTGGACCGATGACGACCAGATTCTCTACGATACGGTCAAGGATCGTCCCTTGATGCTGGTGATGAATAAGGTTGACTTGGTCAAGGATTTACCGACTCTGCCCGACACGGCCTCACCGGTGGTTTACACAGCTGCCAGCCATAATCAAGGCATTGAATCCTTAGAGCAAGCCTTGCTCAAGACTGTCCACGCTAACCAGGTCAGTGCAAGCAATTTAGATCTGGCCGTTAACCAACGGCAGGCAGCAGCTTTAACCCAAGCTCAAATTTCCCTAGAGCAGATACAAACCACTATTGCTAATCAGCTGCCGTTGGATTTCTGGACAATAGATCTCCGGGCTGCTATCCATGCTCTCGGACAAATTACAGGTGACGAAATCACCGAGTCCATGCTGGATGAGATTTTCAGCCGTTTTTGCATCGGCAAATAAACTTAGCATTCCGATGGGGCCAAAGGACTGGCAGACAGTCTGCCGTGAATCGCTAGCCCAATGCCGTAAATGGAGCAGCCCATCAAATACAAAAAGAGAAACGGTAATAATGCACCCAGAGCCAACAGGTGAAAAGGCATTAGAGCGGGGGAGCTTTGTAGGTTCTCAAACGCTTTCATAGCAAAAGTCCTGGGTATGCGGGTCTTTATCTATAAAGCATTATCCAAACCTTAAAGGACAAATACGTCAGAGGGATTACGGGAAATCCTAGCGATGCGTTCTCAGCGCTTCCGGAAAATCACTTAGCTACAGAATGCCGAAGAAAACAAAATTTAACTTTCGCTAGTAACTAGTAAAAAGAGGGGGGTTGCTCATTTATCTCAAACTCAAAGCAGTAGAGTCCATTAGGATGCATCCAAAATTCATCCTCTTGATTAGTGCTTTGCAGCGGATAGGTACTGCTGTCCGTTGAGAACTCTGCACACAGTTCATAGCGGGATGCACTTAGGCGCTCGTAACCATAGGGCTGGTTCGTGATCGGATCTTCCCGGCGCTGGTTGGTGTCTAGTTCGGTAGGCAGTTCAAAATTGGGCTGATTTTGCGATCGCCCGTATAGCTCGAAGGCAATAGACTGCAAATCCTGTAGTCGTTGACGATCCGCTGCGATATCTCGCTGACGCCCCGGAGTGCCTAACACCCAAAATCCACCAATCACTCCTGCGACTACGGCCACGGTGGCCACAGCTCCAAAAATTCGATCAAATGAAAGTAGCTGGTTGGTCTTCATAACCTATCGAGATTGCAACCGCATTGGCGGTGGAGATCGCCGCAGCCAGGCCGAGTAATACCAGAGCACTCCCCCATCAATCAGCAATACCACCAATACCTTGAGCACAAACCGGGCTCTCAGCTCTCCCTGAAGGAACGAAGTGAGAAAAGCAATCAAAGCGGCGATCGCAATCAAGGCCACGATCAAAATCGTAAAATAGGTTAGCCATTTCCGGACTCCCGAGTGATGTTTCTCACGGTAATGATTGAGATCTTGGTTAATCTGGCGCATGAGCAGGATATAGACCGGATAGGCCACTATTAGCCGCGACAGACAAAAAGAAACGTCCCACGAGGGATTGCTATATCCCTGGTTTAGAGCGTCGGGAACTAAAGCATTAATAAAAATGAATGCCAGCTGCCCTAGCGCTTGAGTCCAAACCGCTAAGGTTAGAAACGAGAACAAATACAAGAAAGCATCTCGGGCAGAAGCACCAACACCGCTGCGAGGGGCAGGAATGACCATTCCTGTTAATCGCTCATAGACTTGAAAAAAAGCCTGCTCAATTTCGCGCTGGGGCCAACCATAGTCCTTCAGAAGCTGGCTGATAAATGGATCAGTAGCTCCCTTAGCGCGAGCCGCCTCAATAAATTCGACTAGCTCACCTCGGTGATCGGGGGGATTTGGAGAAGATTGAGGCATGGCGGCGCAGCCAGGAAGGTCTGATACATCTAACGTAGATCCTCACCGTAGCACCTAGGGAAAACCACAACATTGACAGATAGACAGATTTGCAAGCGGCTCAAATCCAGGGTCTCAATGGGCAGTTGCAAGGTTGTTCCAGGGGCTCATCGATAATTTTTCTGTGCTCAGTGAAGGTTGGCTCCCATGGCCCACCTAATCCGATAATCATCAGACTTGAACGCTTAACCAAAGGATTAGGGGCAAGGTGACCATCGACATCACAGTCGATAAGACAATTGTCTTAGCCACCTGTTCCCGGTTTCCCCCTAGCTCCATGACCCAAATCAGGGAGTTTACGGCTACGGGCATGGCCGCCTGCACCACCAGCACCTGTAGATCCAGTCCTGTGAGTCCTAACCCTGAACCAACTCCATAGGCCAACAATGGCGAGGCAATTAGCCGCAAGCCGGAGCCAAACAGTTCGTGCCAGCCAAATGCCAATCGAGTCTGAGCCAGCTGAATGCCGAGGGTCAAGAGGGCAATCGGAATGGCCGCATCGCTCAGCAGCTCAATCCCTCGGCTGAGGGATTGAGGAGGATACCAGGCAATCCACTGCATGATCAATCCTGCTAGGGTAGCCCAAAGTACCGGCAGTTTTAGGGTAAAAGCGAGGCCAGATCGCAGTCCTTCTCCCTTAAGCACAATGGGAAAAACGCTGGCGATCGCTAGTGCCGATGCCACCAGGTAGACAATCGCCCGCTCAAATCCAGCTTCTCCGAGGGTAAACAGGACGAATGGCAAACCTAAATTGCCCACATTAGCAAAAACGGTGGTGGCAATCAGGCTTTTGCGGCGCTCGACGGAAAATTTCAGCACTCGTGCACAGCCCACGGCCAGGGCAAACAGCAAAGCTGTATTGATTAAAAATCCGGCTACTATGCCCAGGGCACTACTCAAATTGAGAGTGGTGTCGTAGATGCCACTTAGGACTAAGGCTGGCAGCAGCACATAGATGTTGAGTCGGGCCAGGGT
>PYEQ01000111.1 GCA_003017785.1 filamentous cyanobacterium CCP5
GGCTTTGGGAGATGAGTCCAAAGCTGAGGAAGCCCTATCAGAGCTAGAGCAGGACATCGCCACCACGCGAGCAAACTTCCAATCCATCGTCGAAGATGCCCCCAAGGCCCTGGTCCTGGCAGCTAACCGCCTCGTTGGCGGGAATATCTTCGCGATTACTTCCCAAAGCTACCTGGGAGAACTCATGGAAGAGCTGGGCTTTGAGCTGGTTGCCCCTGAGAACGGAAAAAATTCAGCTCCCCTATCCTTGGAAGCTCTACCTGAGCTAAATGAAGCAGATCACATCTTTGTGCTGGGATACAGCATGGGAGATGAGTCAGCGCAGCAGCCTGACGACCCGGATCAATTACTACAGCAGCAGACCGCTGGCATCGAAGCCGATTGGCAGGAGAATGCGATCGCCCAATCCCTCTCTGCCACCAAAGCCAACCAGGTTTACTTTCGCACTTACCTGCTCTGGAATGGATTGAATGGCCCTATCGGTACCCGACTAGTTTTGCAAGAAATTGAGCAGATGCTGATGCAAAGGTAAAGCCCGCACTGTACCGCTGAAAGGATTAGACAACTGGTCATTAGATATTTCACCATCGGACAACTTATGGTTGAAAACCATTTAGAAAGCCCGTAGCGGGTGCAAAGAAAGATCAAGGACTCCAGCCTTCATTTTGACCAACTTATACTTTCAGAGTTGGACAAAATATGCTTTAAGTCACACTTGCCGTAGTCGCTTCACTCCCGATTGCAGCCAATGAGCAGTCGCCACTGGCTAAAACGGTCAGAACCTGTCGTCGCTTACCAGAGGTGGAAGCAGCTCCATGGACTTTCGCCACGACTGTCGGAGTCAAGCCCACCAACAATGCAGCAGAATGAGCCTTACGTCTAGCCGTGATTTGGCGCAAAACCAGACTTTAACAGCGGCGCTAGGGTCGGTTACGTTTTATGATTAGCATTTTTTATCATGAGCCTATCTAAAATTTAATTTGACCTATAACTTAATTCGTTTAATGATTATTTTACTGAAACCGTATCAGTAATCTTCAAGAAAGAGGACATTGGATTCAAGTCGGGTTGTCTTCTTTGTCTAGGTTTCTTTGTCTAGGTTTCATTGCTATTGATTAACAATTTGGGTTTCGATTAGATGTCTCTAAATAAAAGTTATCGCTCCTTTCAGCTAGGAGTTCAACTGCTGTGTTTGTTAACTGGATTTGCAAGATTAGGGGACTCTGCAAATGCGCAAACCATAGATGAGAGGCTGGCACTTTCCACAGCGGAAAGCGAATTTATTCTAGAGCCCTCCAGGTCCTCCTCTGATTCAGACCTGGCTCAGGTCACGTCCGTTTCCGATTTGATGGACGTACAGCCGACCGACTGGGCCTTCCAAGCGCTTCAATCCTTAATTGCAACCTATGGCTGCATTGAGGGATATCCCGACAGAACCTTTCGGGGCGATCGCTCCCTCAGCCGTTATGAATTTGCAGCAGGTTTGAATTCCTGCTTAAACCAGATCCTAGCTTTGATTGACGGCGGGGGCGCTCTTACTCAGGAAGACCTAGCCGCCCTGCAGCGATTGCAAGAACAATTTGACAATGAGCTAATGGCTTTGGGGGGGCGAGTTGATGCCCTAGAAGCAGATGTAGCTGAACTGGCAGCTGCGCAATTTTCTACGACGACAAAACTTAGTGGCCAAGCAATCTTTAGTCTAGCTACCGCCACTGGAGGCGCTAATAACGAAGACACGGGACTAGCTTTCAACAATCGCCTACGGTTGAATCTAAATACCAGTTTTTCGGGACAAGACCTCCTGGTCGTGGGATTACAATCCTATGGGTTTGGAGGAGGCTTTGACCCAGCCAGTACCCTTCCTGACAGTTTGCCAGAGGCTTTAGATTTAGGTGATCCGGTATTTGGCACTGCCAGCAACATTAGCCTAGGCACCGCTCCCCAATTTGGCCTAACCAACCCCCAAACCCTCAGCAACCAGGGACTAAACGACGTAGCTTTGTACAAACTGCTTTACGTTTTCCCGGCAAACGACCGATTAACGCTGTTTGCCGGTCCCCTGGTAGAGGCGACCGATGCTTACCCGGCCATTGCCCCGTTTGCTAACGATGGCCAAGGTGCCTTGTCCCGATTCGCGACTACCGATAATGCTGTCACTCGAGTTTCGGGAGGAACGTCTGGCATTGGTCTGGCTGCTGCTGCAGGGGGCATTTGGGACATTACCGACGGTGTCAACTTAACGGCTTTCTATGCCAGTGTGAATGCCTCGCTTGCGAGTAATAGCGGGCTATTGAGCAGTCCCCCCACACCGCTTGGGGCTGGCGTGTTTGGCGGCAGCTATGTTATTTCGTCGCGGTTAAACTTTGACTTTGCAGATAACCTCAAGTTTGGCGTTAACTACGCCCATAGCTATCATCAGATCAATATCCTGGGCACAGGGCTAACCTCTGCAGATATCGGAGCAGTGCAGTTTACTCCTAGCGCCGCGCAGCTAGCTGCCACAGGAGGAAATACGACTCTGGCGGTGCTGAATGAAGGAATTCAGCTTAATTCTTTTGGGGCCACCTTGAACTGGCAGTTTAGTCCTTCCGTGGACTTGACCCTGTCGGGGAGCTATATTACGTCTGATTTAGTTGGTGTTGATGCGTCTACCGACTTCTTCAGCTGGCTTGTCGGTCTGCATTTCCGGGATTTATTCAAAGAAGGAAATACCGCTGGATTGATTTTTGGGCAACCTCTAAACCGCGCATCGGTAGGAGGTGTTGCTACCAATCCCGAAAATGCAGATCCCTATCATATAGAGGGCTACTACAACTGGCGTTTGACTGAAAACATCAGCCTAACCCCTGGCGTGTACGCTGTGTTTAATCCAGAAGGATTGAGTAGTAATGACACTACCGTAGTTGGAGTTTTGCGAACAACTTTTACGTTTTGAGCCAGACGTTTGAGGTGAAGTGCCCCCCAATATTCAGACACCAAGCCAAGAGCAATATCCTGACTCCTCGGACAGCTTATCTTTGAAAGCATGCAGACTGTGTGACCTTAGATCGCTGCACAGCCTATATTCCAAGCTCATTCCGGAAGCTCGATATCTTCCGGGGTGAGCTTGAATTGACCTTGTTGGTATGAGACTCATTAGGATTGAAGCTAGTCTTTATATGGAGCTTATGAGTCTTAAGGAAAGAAAAAATTGCGCTGGCTTCAGGGGCAACCAGCTGGAGAGGTCTAGTTTCTAGTCGCAATCTGGATGCCGAATACGTCCGCTGCACTGGCAATCTCTAGCCCGTTGCCAACACTCGCTGCAAAAACCGTTGCAGACTGGCCAGCCGACGATAGACATGGTCAGGGTATGGGTGATCGGCAACTCAGGCAGCGTTTTCAAAAATTTAGGTCTGGCGATTAAGTGCTTTCAGGAAGATTTACTTTCTTTATGCTCCCCATCATTTCTTATCGTTTCTGAGCAATTAGCTGGCGCAGGTTAGATGATCAAACTGTGCAATAAAAACCCCAAATAACAGCCCATATCCTGTGAATTTGGCCACAGCAGATCTTTGCAGATAGATCTCAGTCGCCATAAAAATCTATCTGCTCTGCTGCTGAGGTGATTCCTCCAAGGAGATATCCCATGATGGAGCTATATGATTACGTCGTTTTAGGGGCTGGTCTCGGCGGTTTATCGGCCGCCGCCTGTCTCAGTCGCCAAGGCCACCGGGTGGCCGTGTTAGAAAAACACTATTTGCCTGGGGGCTGCTGCCATACCTTTGACTATGGCCGTTACCGCTTCTGCGCGGATGTTCACTACATCTCCCAGTGCGGACCTGGCCAGACTATCCACCAGTTTCTGCAATATATTGATCGCTCGGTTGAATTCAATTCCCTCGACGCTGACTGTATTGATCGGGTGATTACACCCCAGGTAGATTTTGCCATTCCCCTGGGGTGGGAGCGCTTTCGCGATCGCCTGCTGAGCGAATTCCCAGAGGAAGCTGGGCCGATTAACCGCTACTGCGATGAAATTAAGCACCTCCACGATCAGGTTCACGAGCTGGGCCGAGAGGTGAAATGGTACGACCCCAAATGGTACGACTGGCTGAAGCTGCCTAAATATTGGCACCTGTTCCAAAAGCGCACCTGGACCCTGCAGGATCTCTACGACCATGTGGGCATCTCACCCAAGCTCCAGGCATTACTAGCGGGCCAAAGTGGCGATTACGCTCTACCCCCCAATGAAATCGCCCTGCTGACCCACACGGCCCTGGTCTGGGACTACTCTGAAGGGGCCTACTATCCCCGCCATCACTTCAAAGCCCTGGTAGATACCATCGTCGATGCCATTACCGAGGCGGGGGGCACAGTGCGCTACTCCACCCCAGTGGAGCACATCGAGGTGAAAAAAGGACAGGTGCAGTGGGTCAGTGCTGGCACCACAGACTATGCCGCCGCCTATGGCTATATCAGCGATCTCGACCCGAAGCTGACGGTGCAGCTGATGCACGATGGGGACCTAAGCGCCTCAGAGCGCGATCGCCTCACCAACTATGAGTATTCCGCCAGCGCTTTCAACATCTATCTGGGCTTAGACGAGCGGTTTAAGCCCGAAAACTACGGCATCGGTAATTGGAATATCTGGTACTATCCCATTCCAGATCTAAACCTGGCCTACCAGCAACAGCTAGCGGGCAATTTCGATCGCCCCTGGATTTTCCTATCCTGCCCAACCCTGAAATCCAGGGAACCGGGCATGGCCCCTGCTGATCACCATGTCCTAGAAATTGCCACAGTGTGCCCCTATGGGCCGTTCAAGCAGCTCCACGAAACCGACCCCAAAGCCTACAAAGCTCAGAAGCGGGCGGTGTACCAGGCAATCATGGCCAGCGTGCGAGACTTGATTCCTGATGTGGACGACTACGCCCGAATGAAAGTCTACGGCACTCCAACTACGAGCGAATACTACCTAGGGCAGCCCCAGGGAAATATCTACGGCGCCAAGCTGGTGCCCCGGCAGGTAGGGCTCAATCGGCTGGGCTACGAAACGGAGCTGCCTAACCTGTATTTAGTCGGAGCCAGTGCCGGCTATCCCAGCGTTCCTGGCGTGATTAGCAACGGCATGGACGTGGTGGAACTCATGACTGGCAAGGCAGTACGCCAAACTCAGGCGCTGGCCTATTCCAGCTAAAAACCCTACGGGAGCGCGACCCAATCAGCCGCGCTCCGGTGCAGCTGCGCTCTGATTAAAATTCCCCCTGCAGCAGCTGAACTAGTGCCTTGGGGGCTCCTCTTTCATGGGAGCCCCGGCCTGTTTGAACAAGCTGTTAATTTCGCCGTATATCCACTGAGACTATTTAAGCTACCTGCAAATAAAAAACATTTACTTCACCATTTTCACTTAGACTTCATTCGTACTTCAGTGGTTTCCCGGATGAAGTGAGAATGCGTCTATCGGCATGATCAAGGAGCAAAATACCAGCTCCTTTCATTATTACAGGCCCAGCGGTGCAGTTCTAATGCGCCGAATCAGGCAGGTAATAGTGATTTTTTATACAGATGAGGAATTCCATGAATCGTAACTACTTGAATCAGTCTTTGTTTGCCACGGTAGTCGTATTAGGGGTGATGATGACCAGCCTGTCCACCGCCCAAGCGTCTAAAGGCGAACTCAATGTCGATAGATTAGACCGTGAAGCGATTGCTATGACTCTAGATCTCAAGGAATTCTTTCAGTATCTAATTCCTTGGGGGCCCTGGTGGTAGTAAAAAAACGCCTGTTGATTAAGTCTCTGCGTCTTGATTGACGATTAGGGCATAGGCATCAGCCATCACAGCCTCGCTTTTTCGATTCAAAACTCGCTACTCTTTCCTGAGATAGAGAGTGTCGGAAAGGCGAGGCTGTGACATTTTTAAAGACTGCTAAATTAGTCGACCAGCCCCGTGGGCTTTTTAAGTTTCGTTGTATCGGTTCCCATAAAGCCTACATTACAGACTAGGCTATAGATATCCAGCAGCCCGTAGAACTCCTCACCTGGGGCTGCCCTCTATGGGCAATTCGGCATCTCAGAAAATCCATTAGGCCTGCTTGCAAGTCAGATTTATTGGCGGGCTGAGGGAGGAGCTTGAACCATCGTGTTCAGGCTAATTTGGCTGTTGCCCTAGCACCGCCAGTGAGTTTTTATTATCGATGGCAAGTCTGCTTTAGCTTGGCCAACTGCCTGCTTTTAAGCAGGTCTGTGCAATCCACTATTGAATTCTAAGCAACACTATGACCCATCAAAAAGCAATTGATTTCCATCACCTTCCCCACCCCAAAGGGTCAACGGGATGGGGATTTGAAGCCTTCCTGCTAGCGCTGGTGCTGCTGGGTGGAATGACCGCCTTGCTGCTAGAGCACTATCACATCATCAAAATCGCCTTCTAAATTCGGACTGCTCATCCCATTAATCTACTGAGTTCCAGAGATCACTATGGTTCACCAACATTCAATCGACTATTCTGATTCTTCTTCAGAATCATCCGCCTCGCTGCGATCGCCCACCAAGGCGCGAAGATTTTGGCGGGCTGCCTCAGGCTTGTTGCTGTTTCTGGCGATCGCCGGTAGCGCCGCCCTGGTCCTGGAATACTACGGCAAGATCAATATAGTCCCCGGTTTTGGCCAGGGCGGCCGTCCGGCCTGGCGATTAGGACTATGGCAGCTCCAGGACGTGGGCAATGACACCCCCGCCGCTGCGGCGATTCATGGCCTGGTGGATGCAGACATTATCAGCGGCTACGCAGACGATCAGTTTCGCCCAGAACAACCCATCACCCGAGCCGAATTCGCGGCTTTGGTGAATGCCGCGTTTATCGATCAGTCGGCGGCGGCCACTTCTCCCTTTACGGATGTCCCGAAGGACTTTTGGGGCCACAAAGCGATCGCCCAAACCGCCCAGGCCGGATTCTTCACCGGCTATCGAGACAGCACCTTCCGACCGGAGCAGCCATTAACTCACGCTGAAGCCCTGATCGCGCTGGTACAGGGACTCGACATTGAACGCGATCTTACGACCCAGGGGCTCGATCGCTATGCCGACGCCGACCAGATTTCGGCCTCGGCCCGACCTGCCATTACCGCCGCAGTCGGGGCAGGGCTGCTCGACAACCAGCCCGAGACGGAGCGCCTGAATCCCCATCAGCCCATGACTCGGGCAGAGGCTGCGGCCTTAATTGACCAGACTCGCCAGTATCTGCAATAGGAGGAACCTCCCATGCCCAGGTTGATTGGACATCGCCCTAACCGGGCTACGTATCGGCTGATGGCCGTTGCAGTGGTCATCATTATCGCCGCCCTGCTGGAAGCGATCGGCGTCATCAACGTGATTCCCGGCTTTGGCCGAGACAACCGCACCGCCCAGCAAGCCACCCACCTGGCCGTCGATAGTTAACATCCTGTGAGGGTAAGCACCATGCTGAAAGGCCGAAAAATCATTGGCAAACCCATTGTTGCCTACGCCACCGGTGAAAAGGTAGCCCAGGTCAAAGACCTGATTTTTGACTATCACCAAAACCGGGTGCTGGGCCTGCTGGTGGTCGAGGAGAGCTGGCTAAGAAAAGGCCAGGCCGTGGCAACCGACGCTATCCGCTCGATTGGCCCTGATTCTGTGATCATCACCACCAAAGAGGCGGTGATGGATCTGGCGGAGCAGCCGGCCCTGATGGCAGTGATGGAGGACGATCAAGCCCTGATCCACGCCCAGATTATGACCACCGACGGCCAGCATCTAGGGACGATTCTTGACCTGTATTTTGACGATCAAACCTGGGAGGTGAAAGGCTATGAGGCCTCCGGTGGTCCCTTTGCCGACCTCTATTCCGGGCGCTCTTTTATTCCCGCTCCCCAGACCATTGAGATTGGTAAAGACTATGCCTTTGTCGAGCCAGAAGTGGCCGAAAAAATGAAGGAGCAGGTCAGCGGCCTCGAAGCTCAGTTTCAGGCAGCGGGGAGCAAGCTGCAAGCGGCGGCAGAAACCGCCGGAGAACAGCTCCACCACGCCTCCGAGGCGGCTGCCGAGACCTTCAAGGCCGGTCGTGCCACGGCAGAATCCCAGCTCAAAGCGACCCAGGCGGCGATCGCCGCCAAAACTCAAACCCTGATGCCCCACCCTACCCTGGAGGAGGCGAAAGGTCGGCGAGCCCAGCAGGAAGTCTGCACCGATAGCGGCCGCTTTGTGGTCACGCCGGGACAAATCGTGACCGACGAAGTGATCGATCATGCCCGTTCCCACGGCCTAGAGGAGGAATTAATGGCGGCGGTTGGGCTGACCCAGGCAGAGATGATTCGCCAAGAAGCCACAGAGGCCATGCATAAAACCCAGCTCCAGATTGAAGACCTGAGCCGCCAGTCCGGGGAAAAGCTCACCCAGGGCAGCGAAAAGGTTAAACAAGGGCTGCAGCACCTCTGGCAGAACGCCGTTAATCGGGTCAGTCAGCTCCAAGAAAGCACCGTTCATAACCTGGAAGAACGACGCATTCAAGCTGCCCTAGGCCGCCCTGTAAACCGCACTATTCTGGATGATCAAGACAACGTCATCCTCAAAGCGGGCGATCTGATCACCCATGAAGCGATCGCCCGGGCCCGCGCCACAAACACCCTAGAGACCTTGCTGGATTCAGTGGAAAAATATCCCTTTGGACCTACCCATGCGGCTCCTTCGTAGAAGGCTGGCGATCGCCAGGCAGAGCAGACAATCATGTAGAACGGTCACAATCCGGGAATCAGGGGGAAAGTATCGTATAATACAGACATAAAGGATAAAACGTTCATCTCATTGGCTTGTAGAAGATAACCATCTCTAAGCAGTGGGACGGAAGTAGGGAATGCTCCCGAAGGAACGCGCCTCGAAGTGCCCAGTCGCTTTCAGGAGGCGAAACCATGAAACTTAACTATCGCGGCGTCAGCTACGACTATACGCCCAACCCAGTTCCTAAAAAACAGCCCGTCTTTGCCACCGGCTCCTATCGAGGAGCGGCGGTGAGCTTCCAGGCTCTTGCGGAAATTCCGGCCCAGCCCGAGGCCGACCTCACCTGGAGAGGAGTCCCTTACCGCAGTGGTGTGAAGGCTCCGGCTCCAGTCGTGGAGGACATTAACCCGGTCGCCCCAGCGGTAAACAAAGCCGTCAAAGCCCCCATCCCCGAAAGCAGCGTTGTGGCTCTGGCCCGGAATCTGTTTATTCGCCGCCATCAGCGCAGCCGCAAGCGGGAGCAGGGGATGATGGTGCGCCTTGCCGCCGAGGTGGGTATCTCCGTTGACGAAGCAGCCCACTACGAAAGCCACATTCAGGGGAAAATGCCCCATGATTTTGCAGGCTACGATCGCAGCTCCACGGCCATGAGCTGACGGCGGCTACCAGTCCAGGGCTTGGTTTAGCAGCGGCTGCTAAGGCAGTCCGTTAACCGGAATAGGAGATAGGGATCGGTTTCAACGCCGATCCCTGTTTTTCTATCTAGCTCTTTATTGTGGATCGCGGCTATCGCAGTTCGACGCGATCGCCAACCTCGATTTCTTCGCTGGGATGGAGAATCACCTGCTCTCCCGGTTCGAGTCCGGTGGCGATCGCCGCCGCCGTGGTACTGCGCTGGCCCACGGTGATCGGACGCTCCTGGGCGCGGCCCTCATCTACTACAAACACGCACCAGTCTTGAGCGCAGCGGTAGAGGGCGCTAACGGGAACCTGCAGGGCATGGTCGTCTGACCAGATCACGATGCGGGCCTCGGTGCGATAGCCATCCCCGAGGGCGGCGGCCACGGGGTCTGCAAACTGGCCAATGATATTCACCCGCTGTTCTTCGACTCCGAGGGCCGAGACTTCCGTAAAGGCCGAGGGCTCCACCCGGCTGACGGTGGCGGCCAGGGGCTCTCCGCCCCACTGCTCTACCCAAATACGATCGCCGGGCTGAATTTTCACCGCGTCGGCGGAGAGCACGTCAATCACCAGCTCCAGATCTGCCGGATTGCCCAGATCCAGAAGGGAATCTCCGGCCTGGACGTAGCGGGCGCTGGCCTCGGGCACCCGCAGCACGGTTCCGGCCACCGGGGCGGTGATGGTAGTGCGCTGGGCTTCATCGGCTAGGTTAGCCAGTTCCGCCTCCACGGCGGCCATCTGGGCCTGGTAGACCCGAATTAGATAGTCGGGGTCTTGCTGTTCGGCCCGCAGCAGGGGGATGGCCTCCTGGGCGGTGGTGACAGCGGCGATCGCCTGCTGGAGATCCTGCTGGGCGGCTTCTAGCTCCTGTCCTTGGCGGGTGGCTTCTAGCTGGGCCGATTCCAGTTCCCGTCGGGAAATCGCTCCTTCTTTGTAGAGGTCTTCGGCTCGGGCGCGATCGCGGCGGGCCTGGTCTAGATCGGAGCGCACCTGGGCCACCTGGGCAGCGGTGGCCTCTCTGGCGGCGGTGGCCGATCGCAGCTGGGCCTCTGCTTGGGCCAGGGCTTCCGGCTTGGGCCGCTGGGTATCCACCCCCGTCAGCTGGGCC
>PYEQ01000112.1 GCA_003017785.1 filamentous cyanobacterium CCP5
AAGTAGAGCCATTGGAACCTATATGGCCAAAGAAATCATTCAAAGCCATGTCTTCGCTGTGGCTTTGAGCCGCCTGATTCAACTGTGAATCAAGGGTAAGAGGGGGTAGACCATATCGAGCCCTCTCAGCATTCGTGAGGTCAAGAACTTCTTGTGCAAAAGAAGTTGGAATTGGATTGTCCATATGATTACGTGCTTGGGGCGCTGACGCTTATTACTTTCTCGTTGTATCCGTTAGGCCCTAGTCGCACCCATGGTGATAGCACTTAATCTTTACCGGAACTTAGTGAAAGTTTCTTGATAGGTGGTTGGTTTTACTGAGATTTCCATCTAGTTAGTTTCCCGGAGTCGCCAACAAAAATCCTTCGTATAGTGCCCTTTCAGCCATTGTTTATTAGCGGCCAATGGCGGCCAACTTGGCAAATAAATTTGTCTGGGTTTTCTGCTTGCGCCCCCATTTGGCTGAGAATTGACTACGCAGGAAAAAAGGCGAGAATTCAGAGAATTCTCGCCTTTACATGGAATCAGGAGGATAGGATTCGGTGAATGCCCGTTTCCACTCGCGCTTAGATTTTTATCCCACCGGTAGAACGACTATTCCGGTTTTTGCTCGGGCAGCATGCACTTGTCTGAGTCACAGCCAGCCGGGCCAGCTTCAATCATCTCCCCTGCGTCATAGCGGGAGAGGGCTGTATGGAAGTCATCAGTGCGACGGCGGGCCACAACCTCTGTCTGTAGCTGTTCAAAGGTAGCTTTGTCGATGGGCTCAAACGGCAGGCGCGGAAACGTCTGCAAATCGTCAAAGCGAGCTAGCAGAGCGGCGGAGATATAGCCTTCGTCGTTTTGAACGGCATCGTAGATCCGCTGGCTGAGGGGCTCGATTTCAGTTTCCCGGAGCTCAATGGTAGCGGAGGTGTTGTGGGTGGTGTAGTGCCGCTGCACCTGCATGTAGAAGTCAAATTGGGCAAGAGCCGAGAATTTTTCGATCGCTATTTCATCCGCCCCAGGCAGGTTGGCCCAGGACACTTCTACCGGCAGCTCCACTAGCCACTCGGTACAGCGGGGATCGAACGGATCGTTGAGCAAATGACCCTGTTCGTCTTTGTCTGACTGGGACGGCACCACCGAGTAGCCATAGTCGATGCAGGCCATCGCCACGGGATCATTTTTGCGGAAGGTGATGCGGCGGATGAATCGCTGGGCCTTGGGCGGATGCCAGCCAGGGCTGGCCCCTGTCAGCAGGGATTTAGTACCCGCTGGCTGGACGGTGGTGCAGCGATTGGGGCGCTTGATGCCGTGGCTATCGCAGTAGTCTCCCACTACCCGGTGCACGGTATCACGCCAGCGGCTGAGATACTGCCGTTCTCGCTCTTTGAACTCAATCCCCTGCATAGTGTCAGGACGACCCGCTTCCCACCAGCGCAGCCACTCGACCCCAAAGGCCTGGACGAAGAAGTCAAACAAGCCGGTAAAGGAAACGCCGACAATGGGATCGGCTAATCGGGACTGCTGATAGCGGGGTTCGACAAACTGATGGTTGAGCAGAACCGCCACGGCTAGAGCTCCAGCGCTGAAGGCATCCTCCTGTTCCTGCGCATTGTTGGGGTCAAGCTGGTTCAGGTGAATTTCCGCCAGGTTGCAGTGGAAGTTCTGGCCGATGATTTCACCGCAGGGATTGAGCCCGTAGCGGCCTGCTCCCTGGGCTCGCCGCTCGGCTTCTCCGGCCCATTGGATCGCCCCTTCTCCAGAGTAAAATTGCTTGCGAACGGAGGCCATGCATTCTGCCAGGGTAGGCTTTTGGTGGAAGACCCGGGTATGGTTGGCCATGCGCAGTACGTCCCGCTCGGGGTCGATGCGCCAGTTGCCATTGGCATCCTGCTGCCAGAGGTTGTCCTTGGCGGCGGCAGCTAGCTCGTCGTTGCTATCGAACTGGCGCATGCCGGCACTGCGGCGGATATTGCCAGCAACCACGCAGGCGGCGGCTTCGTCGATCAGCAGGCAGCACTCCACGGAGTTAAGCTGACGGCCTAGGGCCTTGTTAAGAATGCGGGTGCAGCGCTGGTAGAGCTCGGGCAGTCGCACCGGATTGGCTACGCCGCCAAAGCCCTTGAGTTTTTCTCCGGCGGGGCGCACATCGCTGAGATCGACGGTGACCTCCACGGGGCCAGTGAAGCGATTGTCTGTAGAGAGTTCTAGCAGGGTCTGGTAGGACTTGACCCAGCCCCGGCGGCTGTCGCCCACGCGAATTTCGACCTGGTTGCCGGTGTAGCCAACCCGGGTTTCTTCTTGGCGCTGATCGGGCGGGGTCGTACCAATCTCGCCCCGGCGCACAACGCTCAGCCGATTACGAATGGCGGGCAGCTGGTTGATGTACTTAGGCTCTAACACCGCCCCGGTGCCACATCCCATCATGGCCAGATCCATCATCAGGCCGAAGGCTCGCCAGTCCACCACGTTAGTGCTGGTGCAGTTGTAGGCTCCGTTAAAGTTTTCGGGCTGCTGGCTCCAAGCGGTGCCCCCTACCCACAGCCAGCGCCCAGAGGGCAGGGCCTTAAGGCTGCGCTGCATCCGGTTTAACAGGCTAATTTCCTCGTCACTGAGGTTGCCAAGCTCTTTGAGGCCACCCAGGCTGCGATCGCACACCTGATCCCAGGTTTCCCGCGCGTTGCCATCTGCGCTGCGGCGGCTGTAGGTGCGATAGAAAACGGGCAGGGCGGTGGCCGCTTCGGAGGGAAATTCTGATCTGTGCTGGCTGCGAGAAAGCTCTTGGACCATTGTGAGTGCCTGGATACTACATCGAGGGGCTTAGAAACCTATCAAGCTCTATATGTAGCGCTTGATCTTGAAAATAAGCACCATGTTACGGCAAAAATCCCAGGATGCAACCCTGCTTAACACTCTGAGTTGATTTTAGAAACGGTTTAGAAACTGCCTGGATTATCCTTGGGCCCACGGCTCGGTCCCAGGGAGCACCAGTCCCATCAGTCCGACCCTAGGGCTTCAGCCAAACAGCCAGTTCTGGACTTTGATCAGGCTGTTCCAGTCAGGCTTGCGCTTTAGTCCTTCCGCTAGGCTGGCCTGTACTTCTTCCCGCAGTTCTTTGACTGCCATCATCACCTGACCGGCAATTTCGACATGTTGCCGCACCCCCGGCTTGCCTTCCTCCAGCATGGCGATCGCCAGATTCACCCGCGACTGTGGATCCTGGGAATTGAGCTTGACAGCCCGCTGGGCCGCCTTGAGGGCCGCAGCATCTTTGTCGGCAAGCAGGTAAAGCCAAGCTAAACAGGTCCAGGCAGCGCTGTTCTTGGGGGCGCGATCGCACACTTCTTTGAATACCGGAATCAGCGTTTCGGCAGACTCGCCATCCTTATAGCGCTGGATGCCTTCGTCAAACAGGGCCTCAACGGTTTGGGTCATGATCAACTCTCAACTGGCCAACAACACAATACAGCAGGCCTGAGCCAGACCTGCTGAAAAAACCTGACGATGGAAAAGCATCTAGGTGCCGAACGACTTGCCGCAGCCGCAGGTTTGAGCCGCATTGGGATTGGTAAACTGGAAGCCACCGCCGATTAGGGCGTCGCTGTAGTCCAACATTAGCCCATAAAGATAGAGTAGACTTTTGCGATCGCACACCACGCGAAAACCGTCGTAGTCGTAGACTTCGTCCTGGTCGCCGATATTGCTGGCATCTTCAAAGTCCATCATGTAGGACATGCCAGAGCAACCTCCTTGACGGACCCCAACTCGCAAGCACAGCTCCTCTTTGCCTTGCTGCTCTTTGAGGGCCTTCACGTGCTTGAGCGCGTTCTCGCTCATCAAAATGCCTTTGGCCTGTTCAGTTGCCTGTGTCATTGGACCTGCTTTGTAGGAAGTACGTGGTTACCACCGTAAAATTAAAGGCGGCGCTCCATTGAGTCAAAATCGCCCCCTGCTTCAGGGTAGTTTGACGAGAGCGAATACTTGGCTCTGGCCTAACGCCTAAATCATGCCAAGCATCGATTGCTCTTTAGCTAACTCAAGTTTAGCGTAGCGATCTCAGCATCAGAATGGAGCAGATCCCTAATCCCCCCCAGAGATGATTGATATTTCTCAACATCTAAGGGGATATCAATTCTATGGAGCGGGTTACGGTCGTCTATATGTACAAAAAGGACTTTATATACAAGAAGGACTTTAGACTAAGGACTTTAGACTAGGGGTTCTGAGCAGTTCCTTGGATACCTACGCGCTCCATTCCGCTCAATCAAACGCATTGCATACGATTTTTAGCCAGCTCTCAACTGTTATGCCCCAACTCAACCGCACTACCCTCCAAAGACTGAAAAAGCTTCCACAATTTGCTGGCCTATGGGAGGGAGATAGGCGCTGTCTGGAGCAGGGCAAAGCATTTGATTTCGGTGACGGTGGAGCCGATGACGACGACATCAGCGTCGACTGCATTCTCTGGGTGGATGGCATGCAGGGAGAACTGCGATCGGTGGCGATGGTGCCATCCGACAGCGGCTATGAGCCCCTGGTGCGTACCTTGCTCCAGGCCATGGAGCATCCCCAGGGAGACCAGGCCCCAGCCCGACCTAAGAAAATTGTGGTGCGAGAGCGGGAAACGCAGTTTTACCTGCGGGGAGTCCTTCAGGATTTAGGCATCGTGGTCGAATATGCCCCTCAGCTGCCGCTGATTGATAGCTTCTTTGAGGCTCTGGCCCAGAGTGAGGCCCCTGAGTCTGCCCAACTGCCGGAACCCTATGCCGACGACCTATTAGACAAGGCGATGGAGCTGTGGGAAATCGCCCCCTGGTACGTATTGAACGAGCAGCAGATATTAAAGGTCGAATTAAACGGCTGGGATGTTGAGAGTTTTTACATCTCAGTGCTAGGCATGGGCGGGGTGGATTACGGACTGCTGATGTATCGCTCCTTAGAGTCCCTGGTGCAGTTTCGACGGCGGGTACTTGAGAACGAAAATTCCCCCAAGCAGCTCCAGGAGGCTTTTCTAGAGCAGGACTGCCTGTACGTTAATTTTGAGCTGATTGGCGCATCCCAAGGACCAGAAGCGATGCCCAGCATGGGGTGGGGCAACCCGCCACCGGAAGCGGTGCGGCCTGACTTTGGCAGCCTCCATCCCCTGGAAGGCATGCGCACGGAAATTGCTGAAGAAGAGGCGATCGCCCTACTGGTGGCGATGGAAGGGCTCAAGCGATTCTTCTCTCGCTACTACAACCAGCTGGAACGCCCCCCCTTTCCAGCCCTAGAGGGAAGCTATCGAGTCCCAAATCCCGATCCGGAGCAGGGCCGTAAGACCCATTCTGTCAAAGTCAAAACCCTGCCAGAGGTTACTGCTGACATCGAGGCCGAAACCGAGCAGGCTTTTTTGCAGGATGCAGAGCTAAGGGGCTTAGGCATGCCAGCCCTGCGGGACGACTATGTCCCCGAAGGCTCAATCGTGATGCTGCTGAGAATGCCACCCGGCTGGCTGACTATTCTTAAGCTCGATCCGCTACTGCACTTCCAGAGCGATACGGAAGACCTCCCCGAACAGGGGCTGCCAGTGGTAGTGATTCAGACCACGCGACCTAAGGGCAAAACCCTAATTCAGCAAATCCAGCAGGCTGGGGGAGTCCAGTCCATCTGCTTTAACTCAGGCCATGAGCCGATGACCGGCGCCGAATTTCAATTGGGCCTCATCCACACCGCTAATGGAGAATTTCAGCTGTTTGCTGAATATGAACTCAGAAATGCCGGCGATCGCCAACAGCTTAATTGCTGGCAGCGCTGGATTGATGAACTGGGCCCCCAGGTCGGCGTGGTGATCGCCTCAGGGGTGACCGGCAAACAGCAGGGCCGCCCCACCCTCAGAGAGCTGTTAGGATTCTTCTCAGCCAAAGCCAAGAGTGCAGCGGAACTGGGCTTACCGCCCCTCCAGCTCCAGTACGCGATGGACTGGGAAATGGAATAGAGTCCTTTAGCTCAGGGTTAGAGAGATTTCGGCGGGAGGGTGGCCGGAAAATGCCCGCCCAAATGCTCAAATGCAGAGACGCTGATAGACTTCATCCAGGTGCTTCAGGTGGTGGTTGGGGTCAAAACAGACGTCAATTTCTGCCGCCGAAAGCTGCTCCTGCACCCTCTGGTCCGCACTGACCAGGGCGCGAAAATCGCCGCCCTCGGTATTCCAAGCCTGGTGGGCGCAGGACTGAACGATCGCATAGGCATCTTCCCGACTAAGCCCTTTATCCACCAGAGACAGCAGCACCCGCTGGCTAAACACCACACCGCCGTAGATATTCATATTGCGCTGCATGTTTTCTGGGTAAACCAACAGCTGCTTCACCAGCTTGGTCATCTCCACCAGCATGAAATGCACCAGAATGCAGCTGTCGGGGAAAACTACCCGCTCCACGGAGCTGTGGGAAATGTCCCGCTCATGCCAGAGGGCCACGTTTTCCAAGGCGGCCATGGCGTTCCCCCGCAGAATCCGAGCCAGGCCGGTAACCCGTTCCGATCGAATCGGGTTGCGCTTATGGGGCATGGCAGACGATCCTTTTTGCCCTTTAGCGAAGAATTCTTCGACTTCTAGCACATCCGATCGCTGCAGGTTGCGAATTTCCACCGCGAACCGCTCCAGGGAGGCTCCCACTAGGGCCAGGGCATTCATAAAGTCGGCGTGGATATCGCGAGAAATCACCTGGGTAGAGGCGGTGTCGGGCCGCAGACCGAGGTTCTGACAGGCCAATGCTTCTACTTTGGGGTCGATGTTGGCGTAGGTGCCCACTGCCCCAGAGATTTTACCCACCGCCACCTGATCTTGCAGCCGGGTGAGCCGCTCCCGATGGCGCAGCATTTCAGCCAGCCAGCCAGCCAGCTTGAAGCCAAAGGTGATCGGTTCGGCATGGATGCCGTGGGAGCGGCCAATCATCACGGTATTCCGGTGCTCTTGGGCTTTGAACCGCAGCGCCTGGATCAGATTTTCTACGTGGGTCATGATCACCTGGAGGCTATCCACGATTTGCAAGGACAGAGCCGTATCCAACATGTCGGAGCTGGTCATGCCCAGGTGGATGTAGCGCCCGGCATCTCCCACATATTCGTTGAGGTTGGTGAGGAAGGCGATGACGTCGTGGCGCACTTCCGCTTCAATTTCTAAAATTCTTTGGGGGTCGAAGTCGGCCTTAGCCTTGATGGTTTCAACCGCCTCTTCAGGGATGTACCCCAGCTCTGCCTGAGCTTCGCAGACCGCTATTTCAACCCTGAGCCAGGTTTTGTACTTGTAGAGATCCGTCCAAAGATCGCCCATCTCGGGCAGGGTATAGCGTTCAATCAAAGCAGGGAGCAGAATACAACCTGCCTATTCTAACCGCCGACCTGTCTTCAAAAGGCAGCTAAGCAAAGAAGCTTATATCAAGTCCAGCTCGAGAATGATAGTTTCCTTTGGGTAAAATTTCACTTCTGAACCCGGAGCGGATTTACTTAGGAAACCATATGATGGTCGATGGCAAACCGCAGCAGTTCGGCCCGGTTGCTGGTATCGGTTTTGCGCAACAGGCTGCTGACATATTTTTCGACAGTGCGGGGGCTGAGATAGAGGCGATCGCCGATCTGGGCATTAGACAGGCCGTCAGAAATCAGCACCAGCACATCCTGTTCACGATTGGTTAAGTCAGGCCCACTGCCGGCCAAGCCCAGCAGCGGGTCTAATATTGCTTCGTCACGGTTCACGGCTGCCATCGCCCGCTGCTGGGCTGTATTTAACGCCACCTGCTGAGCCCAGGCTGCCTGCATCAGCTGAGCCCGCTCCAGCAAATTCCGAACAATGGCAGCAATTTCGGGCAGCTCAAACGGCTTGGCTAAATAGACATCGCATCCGAGCTGATAGCCCCGAACCCGATCCTGGGTATTGGTGTGGGCGGTCAGAAAAATCACTGGCATCAGCCGCAGGGTTGGCTGTTGGCGCACTTGGCGAATTAACTCATAGCCATCCATGTGGGGCATGGCCACGTCGGTAACGATGAGTTGGGGCTGACAGCGATAGATCTGCTCAAGGGCCACTTCTCCATTGTTGGCCACAACAACTGAGTACCCCTCAAGTTCCAGATAGTCCCGTAAGGCTAGACGAGTACCCTCGTCGTCTTCTGCCACCAGTACCGTTAGAGGCATGGCGCCTACTCCCAATCAACAGTTAACTTCAGCCTAAAGCAGAATAGATAGAACCTGTCTGAATACTGGCTAAGGATTCAACCAAATTGAACTTCGGTGACACTCTGTAATAATTTAGTATCGCGAAAAAAATATTGATATCAACATTATGACAGATCTCTACGGAGACAATCTGGCTCGCAAGATTGATTTTGCCAAATACGCCGCCTAAGCTGGCCTAAAACGATAGTCAAGCAATAGTCAGTGAAAAAAGCGATCGCACCAAATTGACGAATCAAACCCCTCAACTGGTTTCTAACAGGGACAGCGGGCATCGACAATTGTTAAGTTACATATACATTTAAAAAGAGAGCCGTTACTGTAAAAACGGCTCTCTTCAGGAAGGATTTAGCGACTTAGCTTAGCTATGACCGCCCGTTACAATGCTCACTAGAAAAGGCATATTAGCGGCTAAAAGATAGGCAAACGTAGCTCCACCAATGCCACCAATTAAGAAGCTCCCCGCGAATTCGCTCCAGCCTTCTTCGGTTTCTAGGCTAGCCGGGGGAGTAAAGGGGGTAGTTGTTTTGGTGACGGCTCGGTTAACGCCGGCTCCAGAATAGATAGACAGGCAGGCTGTCAAAATCACCACTAGGGCAGAAGCAGACAGCAACCCGGCTAGCCCTGGCACGTCTGAGTCACGCAAAGGACCTAGCAGAGCAAAGGGACCATATAGCAGATAGCCATGGGCCATGCCGATTTCTAGTCCCCGCCGCTGGGGCGATAGGCCAGAACGGTAAGCAGGCAGGTTGCCAATAAAGGCTTTGGAAAAACCAGATGAGTTAATCGGAGTTTCCAGATTACCAATCTGGGGATCTCCGGCTGGTTTAATGACATCGCTCATAAACTTTGATTCTCCAGCTCATTCGAACACAGCAATGTATGGAAGTTTAGACCGGGCCTGAAGGTTGATCAGGCAGATCAGCCTAAGTCAGGATGAACTCGGGGCAATCACCCATTAAGGATGAAGCAGTAAATCTGGGAAAAAGCGATTGAACTCAATGATGATGCCAGCAGTAATCAGCATCCACACCGTGGCAATGACAGGTGCCGTAGACAAGTAGGTCAGCAGATTCTTATCCATCGATATCTCCTAGATAGCCGTTAGCGGGGGGAAACGGTGATTTCGTCGTCTTTGGCAAACATTTCGCCACTCGCAATGTCCTTGAAAGCAGCCAGGGGCCAGGCAAAACCCGAGAGGGAACATTTGATGGCCAAGGGCACATCGATGATGATTTCCTTTTCTTCAGGGCTTTTCTCATCGCGAACAGCAATAATGTAGGCCCGACCGACCCAGCCAATCCAGCCAGCAATATATAGGAATAGAATGCTGGGGATTAGAAATTCGCCGGCGTGGGACAAATCACCATCAACAACGAGATGGGGTAAGCCATCTTTGCCACACAGCAGGGAAGAATTCCCATAGAATTCGAACCGAGCTTTGGCAGATTCAGTGGTGGCATTAGCAGCCCGCTGCTGAAAAGCAGGGTTTTCGCCACAGGGGGTGAGGCCAGCTACATCATCGCCGGCAATACCTGCAAAGGCCGGGGAGGCGAATCCCAGCCAGAGAGAAATGGCTAAAGCTACAGCAAACAACCGTCGCATAAATTGTTTCCTTTTGTTACAGACAGACGGGAATTGACGAACGAAACGTTAAGTTTCTTATCCCGAAATTTATCCAACATTGGCTGTCATAATACTCTGCCGCTGAAGCCCCGTAAAGCTAAGATCAAGGGGGTGTTTACATCTCTACAAACTTATAGAAATGGCCACGGTGCTTGCAATTGAAACGAGCTGTGACGAAACGGCGATCGCAGTGGTCAGAGACAGACAGGTGCTCAGCAGCGTGGTCGCCTCTCAAATCGATATCCACCAGCGATTTGGGGGGATCGTGCCGGAGGTGGCCTCCCGGGAGCATGTCGCCAGCCTAGGTCCGGTGCTAGAGGCGGCGATCGCCGAGTCTGCCCTGGATTGGGCCGAAATTGATGGGATAGCCGCCACTTGTGCCCCAGGGCTAGTGGGAGCGCTGCTGGTGGGAGTAACCGCCGGCAAGACCCTGGCGATGGTGTACAACAAGCCTTTTCTAGGGGTTCACCACCTGGAAGGCCATATCTATGCTTCCTACCTGGCTAATCCTGATTTACAGCTGTCTCTTATACACATCT
>PYEQ01000005.1 GCA_003017785.1 filamentous cyanobacterium CCP5
ACCAAATGCAGCACGTCCACTAGCTGGGTTAGCCATAGCAGCGCCTGGTGGCTACTGATGGGATGATTCCCTTGCTGTACCATCCACTGTTTGAGATTGGGGCCATCGATTTTCTCCATCTCGATGCAGTGGACTGGCTCAGCTTTAGCGTTAGGACCTGCCTGCGGCGAGTCTGCTGGACAATAGTCGAAATAACCATCCGCCTCTACCCTCGGCACACCAGGATGATTTAGCTGACTCAACACCTCAGCTTCCCGCTTAAAAAGTTCCAGCACCTTGGAATTTTGGTTGTGACTCTCCTTAAGCACCTTGAGAATTTTGGGAACGCTCCGCTCGAAGGCCTCGTATACCTGGCCAAATCCGCTGTGGCTGCTCAGCAACCGCATCACCCGCAAACGCCCTTTTAGGAGTAAATCAGCTCCACAGCTGACACAGTATCGACTCAGACTGTTATCTGGGTGGTCCGGTTGCGGACAGCGGGGGTTGATACAAAGACTCATAGCAGCAGCTAGATAGCATCCCTAATATCTTTTGATTTCCCAAAAGGTTGTCTAGAAACGCAGTGACTCATTCGGGAAGCATCTACCCAGTTTAAGGGACGCTAGTCGAGCTGATACACCCAGTACAATTCTCACCCGACCGGTTTTTGACTCAAGGCAATCCCAGCCGCAGCAATCATAACCATGGCAATGGCAATCACCATCCGTAGCGCCAGGGTTTCTCCCAAAAGCCAGAAGCCCAGGCAGGCGGCGATCGCCGGCTCCAAACTAAGAAAAACCCCAAACACGCTCAAGGGCAAGTGGCGCAGAGCGGCCATTTCCAATGAATAAGGCAGCGCCGACGCCAGCAGCGCCACCCCAAATCCTTGGGCCAGCAAGACAGGCTGCCCGAACATACCACCATCTGTGATAATGCCCAACGGTAATAGGGCAATTGCCCCCACCGTCATGGCTAATGCTAGTCCCTGACTACCCTCAAACACCCTTCCAGTTTGCGCTGATAGCAAAATATAAGCCCCCCAGCAGGCTCCCGCTAACAGCGCCAGAATTACTCCAACCGGATCCAGCAAAGAGCCCCGAAAGGGTGCCAACAGGACAATTCCGATCGCCGCCAGCAGAACCCATACAAAATCCAATCGCCGCTGGGAATTAAACAGGGCCACTACCAGCGGCCCTGTAAATTCCAGGGCCACACCCACACCGATGGGAATGCGGGCAATGGCACCATAGAAAAACGTATTCATCGCAGCCAGGGACAGCCCGAACAGCACCAACGTGTAATAACCCTGGCGGCTATAGCCCCGAATCTTAGGTCGCCACAGCACCATCAGCACGAGGGCCGCAAAGCCAACCCGCAGCGTGGCCATACCCACAGGCCCAACCTGGCCGAACAGGCTCTTCGCCAAGGCCGAACCTAACTGGGTTGATCCCATCGCCAACAGCACTTGTAGGGTCGCGGGTGAAATTGCGACATGGAACTTTGGACCTGCCATTACTCTCCCTCCTGCCCACTACCTGCCTACGATCGCCTCAACCCTTAACAAGATTTATAGTCAGCCGGGCTGACGAAAACCCAAGCCGCGCCTACTCACACTGCCCTAACCCTAATAGGTTTTGTAGAATCAGCTCAGCAAGTGCTTTCCATTTTCGGATCTTGGACAAATATTATGGCGATCGCCCCCCGGGTTTTACCTCAAGTTCCTCTATCTGACTGGTTTTCGCGGCTGAGCGATCGCCTTTGGCAGATGTGGCAGCGGGCCGGAGATATCTTAGAGCAGCTTGGAACTGAGCTGGCAACCACTTACCATCAGATTTTTCTAGCCGTCACATCTACTTCTATTTCTATTACCTCAATAGATCTATGGCACAGCATTCTCTACTGGGTTTTGCTGCTGGTCATGGTGTTGGGCATTGCTGGGTCATTTATTCCTGCTCTACCTGGCATCACCCTGATACTAGGTGCTGTCGTTGTTTGGGGACTCGTCCAAGGCTTTAGCAATCTAGCCTGGGCCCTAGGGGTAGCGATCGCAGCACTGATTGTCAGCATCGCTATTGATTACCTCGCCGGCATTATCGGCGCTCAGCGGGTAGGAGCAAGTTCTTGGGGACAAATTGGAGCCGTCATCGGCATGCTCTTAGGCTTATTCGGCTTGCTACCAGCTCTGCCTCTAGGAGGGCCCATTTTTGGAATTATTTTTGGAACTGTCCTAGGAGCCTTCGCTGGTGAATTCTTGCACAGACACAATCTAGATCTTCCCAAGCGGATAAAGCAGTCTTTCCGTGTCGGCACAGCAATTGTAGTCAGCAACCTAGTTGGCAACCTCCTGCAGGGCATGCTAGCGCTATTAGCAACCATCGTTTTTATAGCCACAACCTGGTCCAGCGTCTTCGGCAACTAAAATAATCCACAAGCCACACAGACCGGCGGTAGGATAAATCGCACTACAGCCTAGGAAGCGATAGAGATTAAAAATTACGCCGAATCGCCTAGGTACATTTATACTCCGAAAATTCACGGCTTTCCTAGTGGTTATCCAAAACATACAGACACCATTTTCAACTATTAGCAACATTCGCCTTTAATAGTCCGATAATCTTCCTGTTAATTCTCCGGGTTTTCACGGAGATGAAATGGTTGCCTCTTTCCTAAATATGATTTAGTAGGGGTTTTACCCCTCTTATAAGATCATTTTTGCTGGGCTTACCGTGAAAGTGTCGACTCACATAATCCTTGCGATTTTGGAATTGAGAAACCTTGTCTAGTCATTCACCGCCCCCTTAGAGCAGCGAAGCTATTGCTAGCTTCCTAAATTCAAACCCAAGTTTGGCAATTTTTAACTAGATGACGTTTCATCATTTATCAAATCAGGTGCAACTATCATGTCCAGAGATGCTCTTATTGTTGGCATTAACCAATACAAACACCTACCAGCCTTAACCGCCCCAGCAGCAGATGCTGAAGCTGTCAGCCAGCGTCTGGAAAGATGGGGAGAGTTCCGAGTCCATCGGCTACCAGAAGCCATTAAGAATGGCGCACCAACGATTAGCGATCGCACCCCTGTCACCGCTCGAGCGTTAGAGCAGGCTTTAATAAAACTTTTCAAACCCAGCGGCAAAAATATTCCTCAGACTGCCTTATTTTATTACTCAGGTCACGGCCTTCAGCGCCATGCCGGCATTCGAGAGGGCTTTCTGGCCACTAGCGATGCAGATCCCGAGCAAGGGAAATATGGTGTCTCCCTATTTTGGTTACGGCGGCTGCTCCAGGAAAGCCCGGTAAAACAGAGAGTGATTATTCTCGACTGCTGCCACAGCGGTGAACTGTTGAATTTTTTAGAAGCCGATCCTGGCGCCTGTGACGGCACCGATCGCCTATTTATGGCTGCCTCTCGGGAATATGAATCTGCCTATGAGTCTTTAAACAGCCCCAACAGCGTATTTACCCAAGCCTTCTTAAAGGGGTTAGAGCCCCACTCCATCGAGGGAGGAGTCGTTAACAATCACCATTTAATCAAGGTCGTTAGCCAGCAACTTAAAGGCGAAATTCAGCAGCCACTGTTTGAGTCATCAGGTAGCTCTATCATCTTGACCCGAGCCTCCGGAGCAATGGGTGCCATTTATAGCCCCGCAAAAACCATCGTCGAACGGCTACAACAGCTCAAGTATCGATTCTGTCCCTTTCAAGGGCTTGTCCCATTCAAAGAAGAACATGGTCCCTATTTCTTTGGCCGGGAGGCTGCTACTTCTCAGTTAGTTAATCACACCCATCAGTCCCGCATTTGCACCCTCGTCGGTCCTTCTAGCAGCGGTAAAACTTCCCTACTCCAAGCGGGCCTCATGTATCAGCTCCGCAAACAGACGAAACAGCCCTGGCAAATCCACTACCTGACTCCCGGATTGCAGCCTTTGCGACGCCTGGCCACCATCTTCACATCCCCCCAAGCTAATGACGTTCAGCAGGCTGAGCAGATTTACCAGGCAGAATCATTCCTGAGATCGAATCCCGCTGGACTTGGGGCCCTCATCCAGTCGACCCTGGGCAAACAGCTAGCGGATCCAAGTCAAAGACTGCTAATCGTAGTCGATCAGTTAGAAGAACTCTGGTCAGAAGCAATTTCAGAGCAAGATAGGGCGCAATTTTGCAGCTGTCTTGAGATACTTTTGCAAAGTCCTAATTTGCCTATTCACATTGTTCTGGGAGTCCGATCAGATACTCTCAGTCGGATTAAAACCTATCCAACGCTCTTTTCACAGGCTACCGAACATCGCTTAGACCTAGCCCCTATGACCTACGAAGAGGTCAAGACTACGATCATCAAACCGCTAGAAAAGCTAGGGCTCGAATATGACGCCAATCTTGTTTATACTTTACTGCTTGATACCGCCGGAGCCCCTGGAGAACTCACCCTGCTTCAGCAACTCCTGCGAAAGCTTTGGCAAGAGCGGCAGGTCGATCCCACTGGGGAAGTCCCACCACGGCTAACCCTAGATGCCTATGCCGCCTTAGGCAATCTGCGGGAAATGCTGAATCAAAAAGCTACTCAGATTTATCAAGACTTGTCTAAAGATCAGCAAGCCGTGGCTCGGCATATTTTTCTGAACTTGACAGAGCCTGGAGCGGGCACTGAAGACCGTCGCCGCAAAGTTAGTATTCAGCAACTCGTTACGAAGTCTTTTACCAAAATTCAAATTGAGGCAGTACTGGAACAACTGGCTCAGGCGCGCCTAGTAGTACTGGACTATCAGCCCGTTTCAACCGGAGAGCGCGCCTGGAATATGCCTTCTAGCTGCCATTTGCCGGAAGCTGCCAGTGACTTCGGCCATGAAAATTTACTAAATGCTCAGGCCCTGTATTCTAGCGGTGAGGCTGATATCGTTGTGGACATCACCCATGAATCACTGATTCGCACCTGGCCTCTATTGCGTGAGTGGCTCGTCAAGCAGCGACCAGCGTTACTACAACAGCGCCGACTGGAAGCCGCTGCTTTGGAATGGCATAGCCACAACAGGCCTAGCCATCCTGAATATTTGCTCCGAGGCCAGATTCTCCAAGCAGTGTCAGAGTTTCAACAAAAGCAAGGTCAGGAGCTCTCAGTTCTGGCAGAAGAATACATCCACATTAGCTTGAAAGCTGCCCAACAGCGTCGGCTTAAACGTTGGGCCATTCGCTGTCTGGTGCCTCTATCCCTTGGAGTAGGCATGCTGAGTGCCTACGGCTACTACAGTCTCAACACCCGAGTAGTTCAACAAGACTCGCCACTTGGCACATCTCATCTCTTAGACGATACATTCTATCCCTACAACTCTTGAGCTCAAGCCAATAAGCTGTACTGCCGCTGCCACTGCTAGGAACTGAGGAAACAATCTATGCTAGTTGGCGAACCCCTGCCAACTGTGTTGAGCAATGCAAATTCTGTCGGTTACGCTCAAGAACTTTAAGACCCATCGCGATCGCGTTTTTGAGTTTCAGCCAGGAACCAACGCCATTTGCGGAGAAAACGGCGCAGGTAAAACCAGCATTTTGGAAGCGATCGCCTGGACTCTTTTCAACTACCAGGGAGACTACGCCAAAGAAGACTTGATCCACAACGGCAGCAACAGTGCTCAAGTTACCGTCGCTCTTGTTTCTAGCCGTGACGGTCGTACCTATGAAGTACAACGCTGCACCCAGCGTGGATACGCCCTGTTTGATCCACAGCTGGGTAACCGTCTGCCCTATAGCCGTATTCAGGATGAAATCTTACCCTGGCTGCGTCAACATCTAGGGGTTGCTCCCGGGACAGATCTCTCTCGGCTATTTGCTCGCACAGTTGGTGTTCCTCAAGGAACGTTAACCGCTGACTTTTTGCTGCCAGCTGAGGGACGCCGATCGGTGTTTGATGCCGTTCTTAAAGTCGAAGAATATAAAGAGGCTTACAGGCAAACCAATGCTCTGCGGCGTTACGCAGAAGCCCGGGTTGAGACAACCAAACGTGAGCTCGAGCGTTTTAATGAAGAACTAGCTCCTTGGGAAGACCTAAAGGTCAAGGCGTCAGACCTCGATACAGCGATTCGCAACGATGAAGCCACTCTAAAAGAACTGACGCAAACCCTAAACCTGTTAGAGCAAAAGCGCCAAGATTTACAGGCTAAAAAACAACAGCTCGACGCTCTACAAGCAGAAAACCAGTCCTTAACCACTCGCCAACAGGGACAGCAAAAACTTTTACACCGTCTTCAGAAGGACTTAGAACGGGCAGAAATAGCGGTCAAAATCTGTCAGGTCCATCAGCCAGCCTATGAGCGCTATCGAGCAGCCGATCAGCAGCAGCAAGCGCTGGCTCAACAACAGCGTCATCGCCAGGCTCTGGCCGCTAAACAGCGAAAATTAGAGGCTGAGCAGCAAAAGTATGCAGCTGAAATGACCCGTATTCAGGTAAAACTAGACGGATTCAAGCAAGCAGAAGCTGAATTGGCCCAGATTGTCCCCCAGGTTGAGTATCAAAAAGCCCTAGAAAGTGATGTCATGCATCTTCAACAGCGTCTAAGGCATATCGAGAAGTTACGGATAGAACAGGCAGCCCAGCAGACCCAAGATAATCAGCTAGACCAGCAGGAGCAATCTATCAAGGCAGAGCTAAAACGATTAAGTCAACTGGAAGAGCAAACCGTACAAATTCCAACCGTGGAAAAGGAGTGCGATCGCCTCCAAAAGCATCGAAGCCGCATCGAAGCTGCGCAACAGTTTGAGACTGAACTGCGGCAGCTGAGCAATCAGAGCTCAGAACGCTTGGAGGCTTATCAAGCCCAGGCTGGTAAGGCCCTTAATAAACTCACGCTCTTACAGGAGTCTGCTCCACTACTAGCAGCGGACATCATTCCGGCTGTGGCACAAGTTCTTGCCGACGGTCAAGAGCTCAATCAGCAAACCATCAACACTCTGAATGCCATACTGCAAGATTTAGCTCCCCAGACAGATCGCCTCAAGCTCCACCAGCAGCTAGACAGTCAGCGACAGACTCTAGAGCACCTTTACCGCCTTCGGGCAGAAATAAATCAGCGGCCCCATCTTGAAGCGCAATATCGACAAATCGCCCAGCAGCGAGAGAATTGCCGGCAGCGACTCCAGGATATCGCCCATCAGCTGAAGCCAGCTGCACAACTCGAGCAGCAGCTTCAGGTCCAAACAAAAGCCTTAGCAGCACTCGATAACCCTCGCGGACGTCAGCAGTGGTTACGGCAAACTCTCGCAGAAAAACCGGCGGTGATTGCCCAGCAGACTCGTATCGCAGCCGACCAAGAACCCCTATCACAGCGGCTGTCAATCTGTGCCACCGAACTAAGTACTTACAGCGATCTTGACCAACGTCAGGAAGCATTGCAGTCGGCTAAAGCACAGGACCAGGAAGGCTACACCCAGTATCTCCAACAGCAGCAACTGGCCCACCAGGCTCCCCAACTACTAAACGAGCTAACCGCCGCTCAAGCTGAGTTAACTGACCTCGAACAGCTTCTCCAGGGGGTTCAAGAACGCATTAAAGCGCAGGAGTCTCAGGTCAACCTCCATCCCCTTGCTGACCTCGAAATCCAGTATCAGGAAGCTAGATCTCATTTTGACCGCTTATCTGGGAGTCTACCAGAGCAGCAGACCCGCTTAGAGGAACTCCATGAACGGCTCACAAAATTAAAAGCCACGGCTGAACAACGCACCCGTACAGAACAAGACTTAAAACAGTGTGAACGAGTCCGGCGTTTTATCAACTTCGCTCGCAGAACCTATAAAGAAGCCGGACCTCGAATTACCGAGCAGTATGTACACAGCATCGCCCTAGAAGCAGATCGACTGTTTCGAGAGCTCATGAACCGCCCCAATTTAGCCTTAACCTGGACTCGTGATTATGAAATTCGGGTACAGGAAGGACCTCACGAACGACGCTTCATTAACTTGTCTGGAGGCGAACAGATGTGCGCCGCGCTAGCCGTACGTTTAGCATTACTTAAAGTGCTAGCAGACATCGATATTGCCTTCTTCGACGAGCCCACCACCAACATGGACCGGGCTCGCCGGGAAAGCCTCGCTGAGGCGATCGCTCGGATCAAATCCTTTCGTCAAATCTTTGTCATTAGCCATGACGACACCTTTGAAAAAGCTACTGAGCACCTCATAATCGTAGATCGAGAAATGGAATAGCCCAGATCTAGGACCAGGGAAGAGGCTTGTGAACTTGACCAAAAACTGAGCAGCAATTCTTAAGATGTCAAGGTTTCAACCGAGTTTTCCCTGATCTTTATCAGAAGTCTGCGTATATTTAAGGAGAGCGAGAAGCTTCCTGAGCTGCTGGGGGTGTTCAATGTCCTATAGAAGCCAAGATCAAGAACAGATCAGACCAGAGCCCCTAAAGCGTTTATTGGCCAACTATGATTCTGGGCAGCGAGTATTTCACGGCCTTGTGATACCTGAGAGCAATCTGGCCCATGCTCGGCTACCCTTCATTGAACTAGTCGATGCCAATTTGCAGAAATCTGATTTGAGCCATGCCTTTTTAGTCGGCGCAGAAATGATGCGCATTAGGCTCAGACAGTCTCGACTCGTTAGGACAAACCTGATTGGAGCAAATCTGCTGAGAGCCGATTTACGAGGATCGTTACTGTATTATGCAATTCTGAGCGGAGCCTGCCTGATCGGTGCCGACTTTGGCGAGGCAAGCCTAAGGGACGCAGTCCTCAATGGATGTGATTTGCGCGGGGCCAATTTTAAGCAAGCTAACTTGCAAGGAGCTAATTTTCAGGGGGCTAATCTGGCAGGTGCAGACTTCAGAGATGCGAACTTGCAAGGAACAAACATCGATCAGGCGCAAACTATCGGCACCTTGATGCCAGATGGAACTTACTTAGATTACTTCTTAGAATTACTACCTCCGGCTCCGGCTGAGTTGGCATCAAGAGAGACAGAGTAAGCCTTAAATAATCCTGCTTGGCCTAGGACGCTGATGACAATATTTACCCCATTCCCATAGTGGCCGAGTCGAACAAAATCAGAGATATGAAAAAGTCCACAACAAACAGCGCAACCCAAGTCGTTACGACAGCTGCCGTCGCTGACTTACCGACGCTTCGGCTACAGGTGGTGGTTAGACCCCAGCAGCATCCAGCTAGGGCAGTCATTGCACCAAAAATCACTGATTTCAGCAGCACCGCTGCTAAATCTTTCAAGGTGAGAGCTTCTCGGATGGAATCTAAGAACTGAGATGTAGTTAAGTCAAATAGATGGGTAGAAATAAAGACCCCTCCCCCGATGCCCACAACTAAACCCAGAACAGTTAGAACAGGCAGCATGAGGGAGCAGGCCAGTACCCGAGGGACTACTAGATAATCAACGGGATCGGTGCGCAGAACTTTGAGAGCGTCAATTTGATCCGTGACTTTCATGCAGCCAATTTCGGCCGCAAATGCTGAACCCACCTGTCCAGCTAAGATAGCAGCCGTCAGAATTGGGGCCAGCTCTCGACAAAACGCTAAGGCAAATGCGCCCCCCAAAGCGGAAATTGCTCCAAATCTCACCAGTTCTCGGGCAGTTTGCATGGCAAAAATCATGCCTGCAAATAAGTTAGTCATCAGAATCGGAGTCACGGAGCCGGGCCCAGCCACCGCCATTTGCTCCATGAGATGCTGGCGATCAATTCGCCCTCTCAAAATGCGCATTAGAACCTGCCCCCCCAGAAACATCCCCATCAGCAAATGATAGGAACAGGACTTTTGCTTTAATCCAGACTGTTCAGAAAGCTCATAGGCCTGGCTCAGAGACCGAGAACGGTAGCTTTTAGAGGGTTGCTTATGAGTCCAAAACGTTTTAACCATAAAATTGGCCAGATAGGAACAGCAGCTGTAACACGGCTTAATTCTCCGATCGGTCCTAAGCATTCAAGGCGGATTACAAGCGAATTTTAAGAATTAGATGGAGCTAAGCCGATAGGCCCAGAATTTTGCCTGCTTTTGCTGATCCTCTCGCACTACTGCAGACCCCTAGTCAATAGTAAAGGTTTCCTAAGCTAGAGATGTTTTTTATCTCCAGACAGGCTCAGAAGTCTTGAGAGTCGTCGCTACCAGCAACTGAAAGTCAGAAAGTCTCCCTTGCCAGACTTCCATTGAAATTATTGCGTCGGCCGGACAGGTTAGGGCATAGACGATGGTCGAAGGCCAGCCCTGAAGGGCCATCGCTGAAATGCCCAGGAAAAGGGGCTTACCCAATACGCAATCGGTCAGAGTATGGGCTCGATTGCCATACACCAACAAAGACTATCTGCTCAGGGATTCACCAGCTGCTGATTTTTATAGTAAACTTGTACTAGTACACATTCCCTGACTCCCATGGGTAATCAAGAGTTTGACTTTGAAGCTATTCGCACTAAACTGCAGCGGCAGCAATCCCCTCAGGCCAGGAAAGCAGCCTCTGCAGCCTGGATAGACTGGGAAGCTTCGCCAGGTATTGCTCCTGGCAAGCGCGCCAGTCTGTCTCAGTTGAATGGAACCGTCGCGGCGCTTCAGCAGCGTTCTGTAGCCCATCGCGAAAATTCCCCCAGACATGACTACCGGGATGAGGCACTGAATCAACGACACCAGCGGCTGTCACAAAACCTCCAACTCCATCGCGAAAGACTCTCTCAAAAAGCCCAAGAGATCAATAATCTTTCTGTTCAGCAAGAACGGGCCATGCTGGAAATGAAGGATGTAGCTGAACGATGGCAAAGGGAATTGAAGGCATGTATCGATTCAGCCGACATCTCCCCGGCGGTAGCGGAATCACTTATGGGTGAATTTCTGTTTGACTGCGAGTCAGCGGTGCTGGCTTGGGCGGACTCTAGAGCTGATGACATTGTGCTTACCTATCGATCTGCCGACTTAGATCAGGCTACTCGTGAGGCTAATCAACTGGCCCATACCCTCCGCCAGCAGAGTGTGGCTAATTTTGGTCCAGGAAGCGATCGCTGGCTAGATGAGTGGCAGACCTTCTGGGCAGAGCCCGTAAATGGCCTTCGGGAAGCTTGGACCTGGCTACATTCATCCCTGCAACAGTGGTGGCAAGCAGCCGCTGGCCAAAGCTCGAGGCGGCCTTATCGTAGGCCATCTGCCCCATCCTTCACTCTAATTGACGGAGTCATTTGGCTGGGCAGCGGTATTTTTAGCCGGATTATTTTGGATTTTGTGCTCAGCCTCTATCCAGGCCTATGGTCAGTGGCGGTTGCTATTGTTACGGCCATGACCGCCTACGCTCTTTACCGTGCGACCCTGGCTCCTAAGCTTGACTTTAGTCTGGCCTATCGAGTCTTGCTGGCCATCGGCGGACTGATCATTGGTGGACGTTTTTAGGTCTTCGTTTCATAGGCCCTCGTTTTCAACCGAGCTTCGTTGATATCCAAGTTTGAGATTGGTTGATTTTAATCGTTGGAGGACGATTCCATGGTTTCTAGCCGCTACCGTCACCCTTCCCAAGTTCAGTCCCCACCAGTGGTGAAACCACTTCTGGCGGGCTGCCTGATGTTTGCGATTGTCGGCCTGATGTTTGATTTCCACGGTCTGCGCCAGTGGTTATCGCCCTCATCGGCTAGGCGTAGCGGTCAGGTCAGTCAACCGAGCCAGTGCAACAAAGTGGTTCAGAGTGAGGCGCGCTTGACCCGTGAACAGCTAGCAGAATTGCTGACTGTTCCTGAAAGAGATACTAAAGAGCGCATCCGAGAGATTGTGGCTGAACCTTACTGTCGGCTACCAGCCATTGATGTGCGGTCTGGGGTCTCTGCCGAGAGGGAATCTTATCCTCTGGCTTTTGATCCAGAAACGCAGCTAGTGCTGCTATTTGAGAACGATGAATACGCCGGCTATCGGTTCAGCTTTGAGTAGAGCACCATGGTGACGCAGAGCGATGGGGTTCAGGCAGCCCCCATCAGCCAGTTAGAAGTTTTGACATCAATTCCTCTAAAGCTGCTGCACTGCCTGGTCGCGATCGCCTTGGGCGGCACGGCTATTCTTGCAGGATGCCAGCTCGAACCGGTTACGCCTGCCCGACAGGTGGCTATTCAGCAAACTTGGGAACTGGCGGCCGGACATCGGGTCGCTGGCCATCTCGTTGTTGCCAGCCTAGGGGATGTGACCATAGAACTGAGCGGTCACCCAGTCCGAGCACCCTTCTCAGGGAGAGTGGAATTAGCCGCTCAACCGGTCGGCTGCGTTTATTTTTCCGCCACTGAAATTCCCGCTTATCTATTTCGCTTTTGCGGCTTGCAACATCTACGGCTAGGTCCAATCACTGCAGGTGGAGTGATCGGAACAGGTCCAAGGGTTCACTTCACAACTCTACGTCGCCAGCCTGACGGTACTTGGGCCATTGTGGAACCCTCGAGCCAAATTCTGGAGCGAGCGCTCAGTCCCCAAAACTTTCACTGATCAGTTCATCTCTCTTCTTTGTTCTGTTCCCCCTAAAAGCTTCGGTTGAGCCCCATGAAGTCCTTTCCATCCTTATTTGCCATGAGTGCCCTGCTAGCCCTGGCCGGTCAGGGCATGGCTCAGGCTCAAGATATCGTCCTGAATTTTGAGCTAGAGACCCAGCCAACCTCGCAAAAGGAAGATATAGATTCGGAGTTGTCCGCAGGGCCGCAGGATGAAGCTGAGGCCATGGCTGTCCAGTCTGCCGATGGAGTGGCCCCTTTACCCATCCCTGACCATGGCGCGAATCCACCCATCTCTAGGAATTCGGGGAGTACTATCTCTGCTGGCAAATACGGTGGAGCAAATGCGATCGCTCTTGCCCAAGCTGATCCCACCAGTGCAGCCAAGATGCTACCCCCGCCACCGCCGATCGAGGAGCCACCGCTCTACATTGTTGCTGAGCCTAAACCAACCTCTACCGCTAAAGCAGTAGCCAGGGAGAACTGGGCGTTGGCATTTGATGCTTCCCCTGTTTCCACAACGGCGATCGCCGAAGCTGCTCCAGAGCCAGCTATCAGGTCACAGGAGGAGAAAGCAGCAGCCATAGAGGATCTGGCTCCTTTCGATCCATTCGCAGGGGGCACCGATTCGTTAGTCGCCCGCATCGTGGGTAGTGCGGAGGGCACCCGTACCCCCAGTGGTCAGCATACGGCGGCTTACTTTGGCCACCAGGATCCAGGAAACGGTGTCTGGAACATGGGCACATTCTCCTATCAGCATGGGGCTCAAACCCCAGAGGAAGCGGACCAAAAACAGCTCGCTCGACTGAAGAGACAGACACAAGTACTGATGCAGAAAGCGGCCGATAAAGGAATTGACCTTACCCTGGAGGAAAAGCTAAACGGCATCGATCTGGCCAATCAATCGCCTTTAGCAGCCATTGGCCGAGTTGGATACATTGACCGTCTTGCCGAAGCCCGAAAGTCAGGCTTAACCGGAGAAGCCGCCATCATCAATGCCCGGACTCGGTCCTACCTCAATCCCGATACCAACCGCTGGAATGCCCCTGGCCTAGGTAATACAACTGAAGGCATCACTCGCGATCAGACCCGGCGCATGAACGCCATTAGCCAAGCCCTTCAAGCGTATCAACAGGAGAACCCTAGACGCCTCACTCCCCAACTAGCGAATCATTCTAGCCCCGAGACGACTGCCCAGGCACCCCCCTCTACCTCTGCCGCGATCACCAAAGATACCGTTCCCCTAGAACTGTGGAACACCGATACCGATATCCATCCCCTGCCCCAGGAGCAAGTCCCTGCGGCTCAGACGGATCCAACCACCATCCTTTCTAGCGATTCACCCACAGCGGCCGCTCCCACCAGTCGAGTATATTTACCTGAGAACAAGGACCCAGCCCCGGCTAAACGCCCAAAAGAGAAACCAATTTCTGCCCCCATCTCGAAGGAGACAGCGTCTCAAAATATCATGGCTAGTCCTCCTCGAGAGGAAGCTGAATCAGCGCCAATAGTTGAACTAGGTGCCTCAGAGCAGCCCAATGATGCGTTACCCACTGCTCTGGCCGAGGCCGAAGAACCTATCGACGCCGCCCTGAAGCAAAGCGTGCCCGCCAATCCGATATAACGCTTACTCCGTGGACATTTGTCACTGGTGCAAGCTAAAGTGGTATCGAGTATGATTTAGCCTCTTCTGCTGTTAGGGATTTTGTCAGCTAATCGCTTTGCCAGCTAATCGGGTAGGCGATACAAGGTGATGTTCAGGCGCTATTGCCGCCGATCTCCTATTCTCAGGTCAGGAGCCCCAAGTTCATTTGGGGAGCCAGTCACAGCAGTCGCATCATCGTATACGGTCTGGAGCCGATCCCATGCAGGACTCAATTCCTCTAACTAAACCAATTCGCTCTCTGGAAGATGCCGTTGAGCGATGCCAGGTTTTGGGTATGCGTCTCAGCCGCCAGCGCCGGTACATTTTGGAACTGCTTTGGCAGGCACGGGAACATCTTTCTGCCCGGGAGATCTATGATCGCCTGAATCGCCAGGGTCGAGAAATCGGTCACACCTCGGTATATCAAAACCTGGAGGCGCTTTCAGAGCAGGGAATTATTGAGTGTTTGGAACGCTCCGACGGCCGGCTATATGGTCATACCAGCGATTCCCACAGTCACGTCAACTGCCTCGACACCGATCAGATTATTGATATTCAGGTTGAGCTACCGGAGGCTTTGATTAGGCAGGTAGAGGCTGAAACCGGTGTCAAGATCAGCGATTATCGAGTGGATTTTTATGGACGCAAAGAGAAAGCGTAAATCAAAGTTGTAGCTATCTCTTGGTGAAGTCTTATTAGTTATTTCCGTTGACTACATCTTTTGTGAACAGGTAAAAAACCATTCCAAAAACCACTGCTGCGATCGCGATATCCATAACTTTCTCAACATAGACGCCTAAGCTCAGGCTACCCTAAGTCCCACGAATCCGCACGATAACCATACTGTTCCGGAATCAGCATTCGACCTGGCGTAAATCTGAAAGAGAGCTAATGGGTCAGACGGCTCAGCTTCATTGGTCTTTAAAAGTTGCTGTGCTCACCTCCTACCCTTGCTGAATTGAGCAATCCTATATGTCCGCACCCCGTCCGTTATCAGCCTTTTTGATCAGTTTAGGCTTGGCAACCTTGGTAGTCTCACCAGCCCAAGCTCGGCCCGAAATTGCCAGCGGGGATCGCTTATTGGCAACGGATCCTGAAGGTTGCCTCAGCCGAGTCGATAATTTAATTGCCACCCTAGATATCGCCTCTGATGCTGGCGTCATTGATCGGACCGGATACTTCGAAGACGGCACCTTTAGAATTCTTTGCTACGGAGCCGGTGATCAAAGCATGGCCGTCGTTTTTGCCTCCCACGATGAGTCCAAGGACATTGCCACATCATTCGTGCGCATGGCTCTAGAGCGCCTTTCAAGCCCTTCTCCGCCAACCGAGACAACCATTGCCCCTAGCCAGTAAAACCACTAACTGGCGAGCTTTTCGGCTGCAAAGCCAGCTCGAAAGCTTGTCGACCAGCAACGATCAGAAGTCGTGACTCATGATTGCTTCGCCTCGGCGAAAAATTTCTTGGGCATAGTCTGTCCAAACCCCCTGCCCCCAGTATCGGAAACAGCTGGTTTGCAAGAGCAGGTTATGCAGCAGCGCCTTCTGATAGCGAATCTGGCGTTTGGAGACGCCCTCATCCGTAGCCGCTTCTGCCACCTGGTGGAAGCGGGCACTCAGGCGCTGCATCGGATCCAATACGTTTTCATAGCCGTCAACCCAGCTACGATCATTCGTCCAGGATGCTCCCTCCATTTGCAGACCCTGTTTCTGACGGAGGGTGGCGATCGCCTGGGATACCGCCTGAGGGGTTGGATTATCGCCAACAGTAGCCCACAGCATATGCTGTCCCCTGGGCTGACAGGGAACAAAGTCAGCTGGAGAAATCCCTGATGCCTGGACCATTTCCAGGTATTCGCTACCGCAAAAACCCACGGTAGAGCCTTTCGTGTGGCTCAGCTCATGCCAGGTACGCTTGAAAGCGCTGGGAAACTCGTTCATCATGACTCCACCGTTTTCCCCATCGCTGATCTGGGTGACCAGAGGAGGTATCCGCTGACCGGCTAGCTCCTCTGGCGACAGGGTCTGGGCTTCTGCATAGGGCTGCATCTGACCCACCAGCTTAGTGTCAGATCCTTGGGTCTTGATCAGCACCGACATGGAGAGTACCTGGCCCTGACTATTGCGGGCCACCAGCCGATGGGGCAGATGGGGCTGGTCAATCGCGCCTCCTGCCATGGACTCTACGGTATGTTCCTGCACCAGCAACCAGCGATAGCCACATTCCAACAGAGCCGCCAGCAGACTGTATAGGGTGTCAGGATGGTTAGGCAAATGCATTTCCGGTGGGGAAAAGCCGCGCACCCTGGAGAGGGCATCGAGTCCAAACAGGGACGCAAAGTGATGCTGCCAGGCCCGAATCTGTAGCTTGAAGTCCGGAATCGGCGTCGAGGGGATAACGGCATGGCCCCAAAACGTCCCTAACCATTCCACATGGGGCTGATAGGTTGGGTTACAGGTAATTATTCTCAGTTTTTCGAGAATGTCGTGGCGCTGCATTTGCTGGAACCCCCACAGTAGGGTACCGGAATAGTCCAGCATCACTCGAGGATCACAGCCTTGGCTGACTAGATCGGGAATGAAGTCCCCTAGTCGGGCATAGCAGTAGGCGAACGGCCCCGCGTTGTGGTTGTCCCCTTCGTAGGGATGCTCAAACATATATTGCAAATAGCTAATCAGCTCCCCCTGGGCCCCTGCGGGCACGGTGGGCTGGTGCATGTGGAGAGCGATCGCAAAGCCAGCCGAAACCTCTTCGAGGCGCCGCCGGCCGCCGCCGGCAAACACCGGCTGATCGCTGGCCATCGCCGCTTTAATCTCGGGTTCCCAACCAGCTAGCAGAGGGAGACCGTTTTGCCCATCGGGCAGCAGGGATAGCTGTGATGATATAGCAGTAGACATTTGATTCCTCCCAAATCATCCGTACTCGATATGGCCCTCTCCTAGCTGGGGCCTCAAGGCAATGCCGCCTATGAAGAGCTGCCACGGTTATGTAGCGATCGCACTCATGCTTTGGCCGATTGCACGTCGGATAGGCTACCAGTTTCAGGCATTGCAGCCATTCCATAGGAACTAACCTATCGATCAATGCAATATGCCTATGGACTTCAGCTTAGCGATCAGAGCACGCTTATGATCAAACTCAAAGATTACAAACCCAGGATTCTGATCCAGCTTGAGTCTCCCAGCACAGGCCTTTTAGGGCGAATTTCTATCGGCAGTTTCTGAGCGGTCTCTATCCTCAGTTCGAGTTGAATCTCAGTTCAAGCCGCATCTAGGCAGACAGCTCTACCCCTAGCTCATCCTGGAGCCAGTTGATCACCTGCTGCCGCTCTCCCTGGGTCAGATAAAACCGACCGGTGTACCGCAGTCGATGGTTAAATTCTTCCAAGTCGGACAGGCTAAATAGCTCTGCTGTCGAACCAATGCTGCACAAAATGTCATCCCGACCCTGTCGATCTAAATCGGCGTAGCGGTAGCGGGCGATTTTTTGACCTAGCTGCTCAAAATCATAGTGCTCTGACGCTAGACGCTGCTTTTTGTCTTCTGGAATAGCTTCGCCAGCGCTCATCTTGGCATAGTCGGTATCCAACATGTCGAGGTGAACGATTTTAGGAGCGGGGTTACTCGTGGTGAAATCTGACAAATCAGGCTCTCCTGTGCTCACACATGGGGTTTGGCTTCATCGGGGGAGGGCAACACCTAGCCCTCCAAAATTCGAGCAAAGTATTCTGCCTCGCTGATCAGGTCGGCGGGGGTTTCGAGGCGGTCTAGCAGTACCTGCCCTTCGAGGTGGTCGTATTCATGTTGAAAAATCCGGGCCACAAAGCCAGTCCAGACCCGTCGCTGGATTTGACCCTGGCGATCGCTATACTCCACCTCGATCTCTCTATAGCGGGGGATCTGGGCCCGCAGTCCAGGTACGCTGAGGCAGCCTTCCCATCCTCGCTCCAGGCGATCGCCGTGGGCCACTAGCCGGGGATTAATCATCACCTCTGGCTCCATCTGAGGGGCCGTGGGGTAGCGCAAATTTGGGCGGGAGGCGACAACCAGCAGTCGACAGGGCATTCCTACCTGGGGAGCGGCAATCCCAACCCCATTATTAGCCTGCAGCGTGACTAGCAGATCATCGATCAACCGCTGTACCCAGGCATCGGCCACCGCCCCGACCGGCTGAGCAATCCGGCGCAATCCCGGATCCCCTAGCTGTAAAACCGGGCGTTGTTCGGGCGAGCGCTGGGAGGCTTGGATCAAAGACATGGGCAGCTATCCCCATCAAACTCATCTCTACCCTAGCGAAGTCTATCGTCTCCGTAGATACTTGAAATATTCTTGAAAGAATCCAGCCGGTATTCATCGGCCCAGAGCTCCCTGAGGGCTCCGATTTAAGGCAGGATTTTGGTCTCTACCCCTCTTGCCTCGAGTCATATATCTAGTACCCTAGATCATCGCAGGGTCGGTCAATACCGCTACCACCGGTGGATCCGTTTTTTATCTTCGACTCTTCCGTACGCAGAGATACGGAGAGGGTTGTCTGCTAGACATAGGCCGTACATGGAGAAAGACACCGTGGACAAGGCAGTGGAGGGGTTATGGCAAAAAGTTTTAGAAAAGCTACAGACTCAGCTGAGTCGTCCCACCTACGAAACCTGGATTAAGCCTGCCCGGGCTCAAACCCTGGACAAGCATCAGCTAGTTATTTCAACCCCAAATCCCTTTGCCCGCAACTGGCTGCAGAAGCACTATCTAGAAATGATCACGGGGATTGTTAACGATCTCTTGGATCGGGTCGTTGAGGTCCAGCTGACCGTGGACAGCCCTGAAATTGCCGATGCCGCCGCCCCCGAGCATACCGCCTGGCCAACTCCGGCCTCCCTACCCCGACCGACCGAACCCACTCCGGCCTCGACCGGCAGCGCCCCCCGCTCCAACGACCTCAATCCGAAAGCCGTATTTTCTCGGTTTGTGGTGGGCTCTAATAACCGCATGGCCCATGCGGCGTCCTTGGCCGTAGCCGAGGCCCCTGGACGAGAATTTAATCCCCTGTTTCTCTGCGGCGGCGTTGGCCTAGGCAAAACTCATCTCATGCAGGCAATTGGTCACTACCGCATGGATATTCAGGGCTCAGCCCGAGTCTCCTACGTGTCGACCGAGCAGTTCACGAACAACCTGATCACCGCCATTCGTAAAGACAGTATGCAGGCCTTTCGAGAGCACTATCGGGAGGTTGACACCCTGCTGGTGGACGACATTCAGTTTATTGAGGGCAAAGAGTATACCCAGGAGGAGTTTTTTCACACCTTCAACACCCTCCACGAGGCAGGCAAACAGATTGTGCTGGCCTCCGATCGCCCGCCCCAGCAAATCCCAAAGCTACAGGAACGGCTCTGTTCAAGATTTTCCATGGGGTTAATTGCCGACCTGCAGCCCCCGGACTTTGAAACTCGTATGGCGATTTTGCAGAAAAAGGCCGAATACGAAAATGTCCGCATTCCCCGGGAGGCCATCGAATACATTGCCTCGGTCTATACCTCCAACATTCGGGAACTGGAGGGAGCGTTAATTCGGGCGATCGCCTACACGTCCATTTCCGGGGTTCCCATGACCGTGGAAAACCTGATACCCGTGCTCAATCCCCCCACGGAAAAGGTCGCCGCCTCCCCCAGCACCGTCATCAGCGCCGTTGCCACCGCCTTCAGCATTTCCATCGACGACCTCAAAGGCAGCTCTCGCCGTCGGGAAATCAGCACGGCCCGCCAAATTGCCATGTACCTGATGCGCCAGCATACCGACCTGAGCCTGCCCAAGATCGGCTCAGAGTTTGGCGGCAAAGATCACACCACCGTGATGTACAGCTGCGACAAAATCGCCAAGCTGATGAAAACTGACTTTACCCTGGCTCAAACCATTCGAGATATCAGCGATCGGATTAATCTAGCTGGCTAGGGCCGTGGGCTGCGCCCTACCAAAGCGATCAACCAATTCCGATCTATTTACACAGTCCGCCCTGGTCATCCATAGGCGGACTGTTGAGTTTGGAAATGATACCGTGGGCCTGGAAATTACCATGTAAATTTTCATCAAATCAACCCCCCCAGGCAGACCAAATACCCTGTGGAAAACTGTGGAAACCCTGTGGAAACTCCCGGGCATTTCGGGACGCTTCAGCAGGTGAAATGGGGAAACAAAACCACGCGGCCTGAAGGTTGTGGAACATGGACACACTTTTAACGGCTTTTTCCACAAGATCGTTGAGCGGCTATGGCCGAAGCTGTGGGTGATCCCAGCGCTTTCCTCAGTTTCCACAGCCCCTACTACTACGACTAGTTTTTAAAATTAATTCCGGAAATCCGTCTAGTTTTACCCAAGCAGGCTGTGATTGATACCCCCTCTCAACAGTGATAGGATTAGCCTCCAAGGAAGACCAGCCTGCTGGCATACCTGGGCTTGCTGCCGGGCAGTAGACTAGGCATGGTAAAGCCATTGATCAGTGCGGTTAAGGATTTCGTTTTCCCATGAAGTTTGTTTGCCCCCAAAGTGAACTCAACCAACAGCTGTCTCTGGTGAGTCGGGCCGTATCGCCGCGCCCCAATCGCCCCGTCTTGGCTAATGTGCTGCTACAGGTAAATGGGGAAAACCAGACGGTGACCTTCACCGGCTTTGATGAAACCCTCGGGATTGAAACCTGCTTCCCGGCCCAGGTCGAATCTAGCGGCAGCCTTACCCTGCCCGCTAAGCTATTTGGAGAAATCATTTCGAGGCTGCCTGGGGAAGACCTGGAAATCACTGCCGACGGGTCAGAACCTACGGTCACTATCATTTCCTCGTCCGGTCGCTATGAAGTGCGAGGCCTGAGCGCTGAAGACTATCCGGCGCTGCCCCTGGTGGAGACCGGATCCGCTGCAGAGCTATCGCCGGAAACGCTGATCCGGGGCTTGCAGGGGTCCCTATTTGCGGCCAGTACGGACGAAACCAAGCAGGTACTAACCGGAGTACATTTGCTGAGTGAACCAGAAATCCTGGAATTTGCTGCCACCGACGGTCATCGACTAGCCGTGGTCCAGGCTGTGGATGAGAGTCCGACGGCTGCAGATGCCGAGATGAAAGTCACCGTGCCGGCTAAGGCCTTACGGGAACTTGATCGCATGTTGCAGGCCCACAGCACGACTGCGCCGGTGATCTTTCGCTTTGATGACATTCAGGTGTGTTTTGAGCTTGACCATCAGCGCCTGACCTGCCGCCTACTGGAAGGGCAGTATCCCAACTATCGGCAGCTCATCCCCAAGCAGTTTGCCCGTCAGATGACCGTTGACCGTAAGCTATTTATTTCCAGCCTGGAGCGAATCGCGGTTCTAGCGAGCCAGAAAAACGACATTGTCAAACTTACTCTGATTCCTGCGGAGGGCTCTGTGGCTCTGTCTGTGGAGGCTCAAGAAGTCGGTAGCGGACGAGAAGTGGTTCCGGCCCAAATCACCGGGGATGACCTGGATATCGCCTTCAACGTCCGCTACTTGCTCGACGGCCTCAAAGCGTTCCAATGCTCGGAGGTGCAAATTCAGTGCAACTCTGCCACTAGCCCCTCGGTGTTAATTCCCCTGGGAGAACTAAAAATGACCTATCTGGTAATGCCGGTCCAGATTCGTGGGTGAGCTAGGTTTGGATAAAATAGCCCCAGCTGCTGATTGGCGTTGGGCAGTGCGATCGCTGCGTTTTCTTCTCCGGACCGTAAGACCTAATTGCTGGAGAGAAGCTACTGGATGCAGAGGGGCATGCTAGGCGTGAACTGAGGAGTTATTCAGACGGTAGTGGATGCAGATGAATCAGCCAGTTGCCTCCAAGACCATTCTTGGCATTGAGGTGAACACCACCAGCTACGAAGACTCCTGCGATCGCATCCAGACCTGGGCTCAGAACGGCACATCCTGCTACGTTGTGGCTGCCAATGTCCATGTGATTATGATGGCGCAGTGGCAGCGGGCCTATCGCCAGGTACTACGTCAGGCGGCTTTAGTCACCCCCGATGGCATGCCCCTTGTGATCGGCCTCAGGCTGCTAGGGGCCACAGCCCAGCCCAGAGTCTACGGTCCAGACCTGATGCTGGCCTGGTGTGAGCGAGCGGCTGCTACTGGCCTACCTATTTATCTGTATGGCGGTTCTGAAGTTCAGTTAGAGAAGCTAGTTGATTTTCTCAGCCACCGATTTCCAAACTTACTGATTGCCGGCACCTATTCGCCTCCCTATCGTCCCCTGACGGCAGCGGAAGTTAGAGCAGATGGCGATCGCATTGCCCGCAGCGGCGCGAAAGTGGTTTTTGTGGGCCTGGGCTGTCCCAAGCAAGAACAGTGGATGGCCCATCAGCAGGGATTCCTATCGGCGGTCATGATTGGCGTTGGTGCGGCCTTTAGCTTTTTTAGTGGCGAGGTTGCCCAGGCCCCCCGTTGGATGATGGCCTCGGGGTTGGAATGGCTGTACCGGCTGAGCCGTGAACCGAGACGCCTCTGGCGGCGCTACCTGATTAATAATCCCGTATTTCTCGGGTTGTTTATGGCCCAGCTGACCCGCTATCACCTCTGTCTCGCCCTCAATCGGGGCAAAAAATGATCGGTTCTCAGGGGATTTGCGGAACACTAGGCCCAGCGTCTGCTGCCCAGAACTTCTGAACCGGTATGGATTGTCATCGAGCTGCGCCCGTCCCCATTCAGCGCCGCCGCCCTTCGGCAGGCACTCGCCGGGATATTCGTGCCCCCCGTCGCCTCCGCCTGGAGGACTTCCTCTCTTGGCGGGCCCAGCGATCGCTGGTGTTGGTGCTAAGCGACTGCTTCGCGTTGGCCCTAGCCTGGCAGATTGCCCGCCTGTTGAATCAGTATTTTTCTCCCATTCCTGCTCAGCTCGTTTGGTGGACCTGGCTCGGGTTGCCGAGTTTGTTTTGGGTGTTTACGGCCTTTACTCTGGCAGTGTTTGCCCATAATGGTCTCTATGGCCCCATCAATCAGGTTAAAAACTACGTCCAGGCCGGTAAACTGGTCAGCCTGGTCTACTTGTTTTCTCTGGTCGTAGTTTATATCTATGATCCCAAGCTGGATCCGCCGCGATCGCTGTTTTTCACCGCCTGGTTGAGCAGCGTTGCCCTGGTGATTCTGGTGCGGCTGCTGGTGACTCGGGTAATGAGGCCCCTGGAGCGGGCCCATGCCCAGACCAAGATTTTTCTGATTGCTCCAGCCACGCGAATTCGGCGGCTCTCGGACGTGATTGCTCGGCGTTCGGCCCATCCGGTGGTCGGTGCCGCACTGGCCGCTACGGCTAACTCCCCGGCCACCTTTCAAGCTATCTTGGACTCTGGTGCCCAACAGGTCTTGGCCGACAATTTGCCAGCGGTGGATTTGGCCTCTAGTCTTTATTGGAAGCTACGGCGAGCCGGAATTTCCCTGCAGCTCTTACCCAACAGCCGCGAAATGCTCTATCGCCGGGGCCAGCCAGAGGTTCTCGCAGGAATTCCTATCCTGCGGCTAGAAGCTCCCCTAATCGGTGGCTGGGACTATCGAATTAAACGCTGGGTAGATGTAATTGGATCGCTGCTGGGCCTAGTTATACTCTCCCCGCTGCTGGTCGGGATTGCGATCGCTATTCGGCTTGATTCTCCAGGTCCAGTATTCTTTCGACAAGAACGGGTCGGCCTCCACGGACGAAGCTTCCGAATTTGGAAGTTTCGAACGATGGCCGTTGATGCGGCCCAGCACCAGCTGATGATGGAGCGTCGTAACGAGACCGCGGATGGGATTCTCTTCAAAATTAAACGCGATCCGCGGGTCACCCGAGTGGGCCATTTCTTGCGGTACACCAGTCTCGATGAGCTTCCCCAGCTGATCAATGTACTGCTAGGACAGATGAGTTTGGTGGGGCCCCGTCCCCTACCGCTACGGGATGTTGCCCGGTTTGAATCTTGGCACCATGTTCGCCACCAGGTATTACCGGGGATTACTGGTCTCTGGCAGATTTCTGGGCGCTCTGATATCGAGACCTTCGACGATGCGGCTCGCCTTGATCTGCACTACATCGATAACTGGTCTTTGAATTTGGATTTAGAAATTTTGCTCGATACGTTTCGAATTGTCTGTCTGAGACAAGGTGCATACTAGGCTCACCTATGCCTCCGATTTGGCTGCCTAGATATGGTTCTGCCTATGCTTTCGGTGTTGCTGTACTGGGATTAGCGGTATTTTCGCCGCTGCCCCAAAGCTACTACCGCATGGTCAGCTGGCCCTGGTGCCTGATCTGGCAGCTGAGCTTTTTGCTGCTGGTCGGCATAGCGATCGCGCTCCTGCGCCAGTTTCAGCGTCCGTTTAGGCCGCTAGGCTATGGCTTAGATGGGTTAGTAATTTTGATGGGAGGGATTTTAGCCTTCTCCTCCCTCGCTACCCAGTTCAAGCCTGTAGCCCTTGGGAACTGCCTGTTAGTCGCAGGCTATGGGATGTTGGTCTATGTTGGTCGCAACCTTTCCAGTCAGACTCTGCGGCAGTGGCTAGGATGGTTCCTGGTGAGTTTGGCGGCCGTTACCGCCGTGGTCAGCCTGAGCTATTGGCGCCCTGACTGGGCTATGTGGCGAAGCGGTGATTTTTATAGCGCCATTCGCAATCCTTATCCCCTGGGACACCATAATTTTGTGGGCGGATACTTTGCTTTGATGCTGCCCCTAGGGGCAACCTTGGCCGTTAGCGATAAAGACTTGGGTCGCTGGCTAGCAGCCCCAGCGACCGGGCTGATGGGAATAGCCTTGTATGTTAGCGGCTCTCGAGGGGCGGCTTTGGGGGCTACCACATGGATCGCGATCGCCCTACTGATGTGGGTGATCCGAGGTCAAGGGCGGCGTCTATATCGCCTGCTGTTTACAGGTGGGCTGTTCTTAGCCTTGATGGGCCTGTTGGCTTCAAATCCGCGGGTACGCAGCTTGGTAACCGGGATCGATTTAACGGCTCCGCCGGGAACCGGAGTGATCGCCGACGGGCCGGCCATTGATCGCTGGTTCATGCTCAGGATCGCCGGAAATATTTTGGGAGATCGCCCCCTGGTTGGGGTCGGCCCTGGCACCCTAGGGCGAGTCTCCAATCTCTATCGCCCCATTGAAGCGGGGGCTGGGCTTGATCACATTCAGCAGCTGCACAATCTACCCGCCCAGCTGCTGGCAGAACTGGGTATAGGGGGCGGAGTTTTGTACGTCGGTGGGATCGTGCTGGTGGGTAGGTTAATTTGGCGGTTGCTGAAAGTGCCGCTACCCGCCCAAGAACGGGGACTAGTGTACGGCATCAGCGGTGGTTTCCTGGCCTACGGCGTTTCTAGTCTGACCGACTATCAGCTCGAAAATATCCCGATCTCCCTGGCTTTGACCCTATATGGGTTGATTCTGATAGCCTTAGCCGATGCTCACTTAACGCCACCGGTGTTGCTCCAAAAGCGATCGCGGCGGTATGCCAGCCTAGGGATGATCGGGCTTGTTGGATTGATGGTTTATGCTTGGCTGCCTTTTGATTTGTCCTTAGCTCTGGGGCAAAGCGGTATCAGGGCCTTCCAGCGACAGCAACTCATCACTGCCGAAAATCGCTGGCTGAAGGCTACCTCCATTGCCCCCTGGGATCCTACCTTTAGCGCTCTGGCTACCCAGGAAATTTTAGAGGTGACCTCCCTGACAACGACTTCTGACAACCAAGAATCCCTAAAAGATCTGGCCCTGGAATATGCCCGCGCCGCTCAAAAAGCCGCCCCCAACGACGCCTGGTTCAACCAGAATCTGGCTGTGCTGCTGGCCGAGACCGATCCTGCTGCGGCCATCCCCTATGCAGAGCGCACTGCTCAGCTCTTACCCCGCAGCGAGAACTACACCTACTTTTTGCTAGGTCAGCTCTATCTCGCTCAAGGGCAAAGGGAACGGGCGATCGCCGCCTTTACCCTAGAAGCCCTAGTGCGCCCTGAAATTCTCACCTATCCACTGTGGCAAGAGACTCTGTTTTCTGAATTGCAAACAGCAGTCGTTACAACAGCTTTTGCTGAGTATGATCGGTTGCTAGCCATATTGTCGCCTGATGCCAAAGGCTACCAGCCCCTCGCTGAGATCCGCACGTTTCTATCTTGGTGGTTTAATTTTCCAGAGATGGGCCAACTTGATGCAGCACTCCGGCCCATTACAAAAGCCGTTGTTTTAGCAGATACAAATCCTGATGCAGCTTTAGAGCAGCTAGAACCCCTCACGACAGAATCCCCCTTGCCTCATCGGCTGCTTGCAGCCTGGCTAGATCCGGACCGCTATCTGGATGTTTATTTGACTTCCTTGCCCGAAGGAGATCTCCCCCACTCAGAACAACTCATGGCGCAGTTGCAGAACTTTAGGGTGTGGCTATCGTCCACGCTCTTTACTCCTAATCAGATGTTTCGTGGAGCCTTGGCCTTTGCTTATCGCAACCAATCCGCCAATGAAATTCGCCTGATGCTTCGCCCTCAGGGAATACAGGCGTATGAAGTGCTATCTGAGTTAGGGCTATTCCCAACTTGGCCCAGGGAGTTTCCAGAACTAGACTCTCGGCTCCAAACCCTGAGAGCTGAACGACTCTAAATTCTCGTAACCGCTTATCCTCTCGTGCGGTCTGGTTACTGAAATACGACTAATTTTTTAAGGATATTTGGATATGAATAAGATCATTTCTGATAGCAATTCGACTGAAAACTCTGAATATCGGTGGCGAGGCCACTGGTTATTGATAGTTAACTTTTGCTGTCTAGCAGTTTTCTTTTGGCTGCCTAATAGCTACCTTCGAATGGTGGGATGGCCCTGGATGTTAATTTGGCAGCTTGGCTTTTTGTCTATTGCAATATTAACTATCTGGATGTTGCGTCAAATCCAGATTCCCTTTGAACCCTTGGGCCATGGATTTGATTGGTTAACAGGAGGATTTACTCTTTTAATTCTGCTATCGATATTTAAGGCACCAGTTCCTCAATTAGCAGTTTGGTATGCTGCCATGGCTGGTGGATATATCTGTTTGATCTATGTTTTGCACAACTACATGAGGTTAAGGACTCAATACTTACAGCATCTTTGGCTAGGAATAGTGGCTGTTGGTTTAGGCACTAACGTCATTTCACTATCGCTTTGGCGCCCGTCTCTATCCATGTGGCTGTCCAATGATTTCAGCGAAGCCGTTCGTAATGCTCAACCACTAGGGCATCACAATTTTGTAGGCGGCTTTGAATTGCTTGTGCTACCTCTGAGTGCTACCTATGCGCTCTCGAAAAACGGCTGGCAGCGACGACTAGGGGCGATCGCTAGCATCCTGTCTTTGATTATTCTGTTTATCTCGGGATCTCGAGGGGCTCTATTAGGGGTCATTGTAATGGGGTTGGCAGCTTGCTGCTTTTTGATCACTCAAGCGCCTCCTAAGCATCGATTAACGCTTGCGGGATTAGGATTACTAGCATTGTCTGGATTCATTGTGGCGACCCTGGCTAATCCTCGAATGAGGCAAGTGTTGTCTCTGATTAGGAATGCAATAAGCACGCAGTCTAACCCTTTGGCAGCTGTATTGCTTGATGGCCCAGTGCTTGATCGATGGCAAATGCTCAGAGCTGCGGGTAATATTCTCAAGGCTGAGCCCTTGACCGGAGTAGGGCTTGGCAATATGGCGCGAGTCTACAGTCTCTATCGGTCTGAGACCATCGGAGCCCTAGGCGATAATATCCAGCAGTTACACAACACACCGGCTCAGATTCTCGGCGAGCTGGGACTTGTTGGATTTTCAATCCTGATTGCATTGATCTTTTGCGCAGGTAGGCTGTGGTTATGTCTCAGCAAGCAGCCCTTGTCTCAGCAAGATAGATTGTTGCTAGTGGGTGTTGGTTTGAGCTTGCTATCGTATGGATTTTTCAGCCTCACGGACTATCAGGTAGAAAATATAGCGATTTCAGCGCTGTTGACGTTTGACTTAGTTGTGTTGCTAAGCCTGGCTAAATCCTATCTTCCGGCCTCAAAGCTATCGTCATCTAGTTTTCCACAGCAAATACGAAAGCCAGCTAGCATTGTGGGCTTGTTAATAATTGGAATCATTCTGCGAATTTGGGTCCCCATGGACATCGCTGCTTGGTTACAAAATAGTGCTGCTACTTCATCGCTTGCTGAAAATCCTGTTCAAGCTGATGCTCAATGGGATCGGGCTTCGAGGTTCACCCCTTGGGATCCCGTTCCCCCGATGCTAGCGGCCCACAATCTGAGAACACTAGCCCAAACAGCTGCTTCTACCGATCAAGAAGTTTTGAGGAGGCAGGCTATTGAGTATTACAACAGAGTTGTTGAGGCGGCTCCCAATGACGGGGAGTTTCACCATAATCTAGCCAACCTCCTCTTACCAGTGGATTCTCAGCAGGCTGAAATTCATGCCGGTAAAGCGATTCAGCTGATGTCCCGCGATAACTATTATGCTTACTTTCAGCTTGGATTAGCCTATCTCTTGCAGGAAAAAATGGACCAAGCGATTGATGCGTTTGCGTTAGAGATTTTGGCTAATCCAAGCTCAGCGGCTATCAATGGCTGGTCCGATCAGCCTTTTCTATCGCGAATATCTGAGCCAGTCATGGCGATGACGGTTGACTTATATGACCAGCTACTAAGCCAGCTAGATTTAAATCTACCAACCCATCAAAGCGTATATGAGCAGAGTCTTTTAGTCCGATGGTGGCATAATTTCCCGTTGCCTGAGTATGAGGCTCAATATTTACGACCTCTCGTGCGTGCTCTGGTTGTAGCAGAAACAGAGCAATCATCTGCACTAGAGATACTCAATGATCGGATTCAAGCCGCTGAAGCGGGAGAAGGTGAGTGGCTACTAAGGGCCTGGATAGATCCAGTTCGATACCTAGAGCCTTATATTCAGCGATTTCAAGTATCTCCAGACGAGGCGAAAATAATTGAACAGAGCATAGACCAACATCGAAATATTCGAGACTGGCTGAATGCTGATCCTGTTACTGTCGATAATCGGGCTCGCGTTGCGATGTCCTTTACCTATCGCAATCGCTGGGCCCAGGGGAGATATGATATTTTCCGACCTGAGGGCATTGCGCTTGGGAGGATGGCTTCTAAGCTACAGCTATTTATCCCTCATCCTCATGTGATGGTTCCCTTGGATGATTTAATTAATCGCTACCAGGCAGATGAGTTAGGTTTCCCCCATCCCGCGACTGTTGGGTTTCAGCTAGTTCAGACGATGAATTTTAGAACAAATTAGTCTTGTTCTGGCAAGATGATACTGAACCTACCAGCTGAGTCAATTTCGACTTTGCCTCCTAGAGCTTGAATGTTTCTGATGGCTAAAGCCTGGGTTCTTTCATGGGAACTGTTGCCCAAAACAATGGACCAGGCATTAATCTGAGCACGCCTGCTAGATGGGTTGCTGGCTAGTGCCTGGGCTGTTTCTTCAGAGAGTGCAGCGATACTTCTGGCTTCAGGAGTATCACTCTGCATTGCCCAGTCTGCAGCCATTTGAAAAGACGCCTGAGCCAGTGATGGGGCACCCAAGAATAAGAGTTCATCGGTTCCCTTATAGCGCCAGACGTAATACCCACGCTCAGGAACACCTGGGGATAGATGGCGCAGACCCTCTTCAATCAGCGCAATCGTCTTATCTGGTAAACCGGCATAAAGACTGGTGCTACTCGAGAGCATGAGATAGTTGTGTACATAGTAAGGATCTTGACGAATGATGATCTCGAAGAAATCCGGGCTGAGTCTATAACCCTGCGTATTTCTGATTTCGTCGTCTCCGAAATATTGAAGAAATTCTAATAGGAACCAATCTGAAATGAGGTTGCTGTATCCAAAACTAGGTAGCTTCTTCCAGATAGAAAGACGCGCAATTTGACTTATATCGTCTTGTGGCTGTTGGCTAGCAGCGCCTGAATTTAGAGAATTTTTCAATGAGGCTGTTTGCAATGCAAGAATACCCGTAGTTGCACAGATAAAGCTGACGCAATAAGTAAGCTTTCGTAATCCCAGACGTATAAATTTCTTCATAGCTTTATTTGCTGAAAGGCATGTGGATAATGCAATAAATACAAAAGCGGATAGAAACCTCTATCCGCTTTTGTATCTTTATGACCTGCACAAGCTAATAATAAAATGCCTTGAGGCTGTTATTATTAGCAATTCAGCTGGTAGCTGAGATTACTAAGCACTACTCGATTGTCTGGAATTCGCCAGCGCATTCCGGGCCAGTAGTGGCGTCATAGGTAATGCTGTTAGCGAATGAATAAGGAGCCACAGTATCTAATGCGCCATCAGCTTGAACAGGGGTGTCTACAGTCTCACACAGTACGGCCAGAGTCGTTGCTTCGTTCGTAGCCTGAACGTTGCCAATACCGAAACCACCGACATACCCTTTCAAAGATGAATCGGCATCGTATACATCGTTATCTACATCCCATGGTCTGGCTGCATTGACGCCGGCTGGATCGGTGGTATCCAACTCAATTTCATAGGAATAGAATTGAGTGAGAGGCTTAATACCGAGTCCTAGCTGACCCAGGTCAGGTGTGAATTCTGATCTTTCTAGGTAATAAGCCTGCTGGGCGCGGTTCATAGAACCGACATAGGTCTTGGCTTCAGACTGGCGGGCTTTGTTAGCCTGGTTGAGGAAGGAAGGCAGAGCAATGGCAGCCAGAATGCCGATGATGATGATAACAACCAGCAGCTCAATTAGGGTGAAGCCGCCTTCTTCTTTCTTAGTGATGAAATGCTGTAGAAGTTTGGTTTTCAGAGTAGATTTCATGGTTTAGGTGTCTCCTTGATTTAGAAGCGGGGTATGGTTTGCTGCGCTTCTTGGCTTAGCCTACCCAGCTCAAATTCAGCAGCGATCACCTGGGGTAAAAAAAGTTGCTGGAATGTTTGCGTAGGCTGGAGTGCTTGCCAGGGAAGCCATTCTCTGGGTAACTAGAGGGAACTCCTTAGCTGAAGTGAGCAACTTGAGTTTTTCAGAGCATCCCAGAACGGCTGACGCGAAGCGGATTTTCATGACCGGAGCGAGTGGCTGCGTGGGCCATTATCTGGTGGAACGGCTGCTGAATCAGACTGCCCACGAACTGTTCTTGCTGGTGCGAGATCCGGGGCGGCTGCGCCTGCCAGTCCAGGAGCATCCAAGGGTCAAGATTTTGCAGGGAAGTTTGGAAGATATTGGCCGTTTCGCTGAGTCGCTGGGGCAGATGGACGTGGCAATCCTGGCAGCAGCGGCCTGGGGCGGCGATCAAGATGTGATGGATATTAACGTCAATCGCAATCTGGAGCTATTGCAGCTGCTAGATCCTGGGCGGTGTCAGGTGATCTACTTTTCTACGGCCAGCATTCTCGATCGCCAGGGACAGCCCCTGCGGGAAGCGGGGGAAATTGGCACCGACTACATTCGCAGCAAGTATGAATGTCACCAGCAACTGCCAGAGCTGGAGATTTATCCGAAGATCACGACCGTATTTCCGACCTTAGTGTTTGGGGGGGACAAAGACAAGCCCTATTCGTTTATTTCGGCAGGGCTACCAGAGGTAGTGAAATGGATGGGGGTGGCCCGGTTCTTGAGTGCTGACGGCAGCTTTCATTTCATTCATGCTCAGGATATTGCTCAGGTGGTGGTGCATTTGGTGGATCATCCGGGCGAAGGCTACCGGGAATATGTATTGGGAAATCCAGCGCTAACGGCAGATGAGTTGGTGGAGAAGGTGTGTGACTACTTGGGGTTGCGGATTTGGTTCCGGATACCGCTGTCGTTTTGGTTAGCACGGGTGATAATTCGGGTGTTTCGGATTGAGATGGCGGATTGGGACTATTTTTGCCTGAGCTACCGACATTTCGTCTATGCGAATGCAACGAATCCGAGTCGGTTTGGCCGGGTGGCTTACTGTGCAACCCTGGCGGATCTGCTGCGAATCCACGGAATTGAGGCTGGATAGTGCTGTTGAACTATTCTATGATGGGGCCACTGCGTGTTTGCGGATGGCACTATGGCGATTATTTCTTCGAAGCAGCCGGACAAATCGAGCGATCCGCCGTTGGATTCTGAAGCTCATAATCGTCAGCTTGGCAAAAAAAACGCCAGCAGAAAAAAGGCGTCTGATCCAGCCAGCCAACTGGAGGCTGAGCAAGATTTGGTCGAGGCAAGCGGATCACAGCCGCAGCTATCTCTCGTCCGGGGGGGACAGGTAGAGGAAGAGAAAGAGGCGGTTGCTCAAGACGATGGTTTGAGGCCGAAGCGTTTAGGAGACTACATTGGTCAGAAGGCGCTAAAGGAAGTGCTGGATATTGCCATCAAGGCGGCGCAGTCGCGGCAAGAGCCGATGGATCACCTGCTGCTGTATGGGCCACCGGGACTGGGTAAGACCACGATGGCGCTGATTTTGGCCCAGGAGATGGGAGTGGAGTGCAAGATTACCACGGCCCCTGCTCTGGAGCGGCCCAGGGACATTGCGGGGCTGCTGGTGAATCTGAAACCGGGGGATGTGCTGTTTATCGATGAGATTCATCGGCTCCCCAGGGTAACGGAGGAGATTTTGTATCCGGCGATGGAGGATGCGCGGCTGGATATCACCATCGGCAAGGGACAGGGGGCCAGAACCCGGAGCATTCCCCTACATCCGTTTACCCTGGTGGGGGCGACGACGCGGGTGGGGGCGCTGACCTCGCCGCTGCGCGATCGCTTTGGCCTGATCCAGCGGCTGCGGTTCTACGAAATTGACGAGCTGACGGAGATCGTCAAACGGACGGCC
>PYEQ01000113.1 GCA_003017785.1 filamentous cyanobacterium CCP5
TCCCAGGAGCGTCTATGAATCGGTGCGGGCAGCGATCGCCTATGGAGTCCGTCCCGTAGTCGGCACCACTGGCCTCAGCAACGACCAGATTCGCAGTCTGGCGGAGTTTGCCGACAAAGCCAGCATGGGCTGTCTGATCATTCCCAACTTTTCCATTGGCGTAGTGCTGATGCAGCAGGCCGCCGTTCGGGCCGCCCAGTATTTCGACCACGTAGAAATCATCGAGCTACACCACAACCAGAAAGCCGAAGCCCCCAGCGGCACTGCCCTGCTCACTGCTCAAATGCTGGCGGAAGCCAACCAAAACTTCAATCCGCCCCAGGTAGAAGAAACCGAGCTGATGCCCGGTGCTCGCGGCAGTGCCACCCCAGAAGGGATTCGCATTCACAGTGTCCGCCTGCCCGGCCTAATCGCTCATCAGGAAATGATCTTCGGCTCTCCGGGGCAGATCTATACCCTGCGGCACGATACGAGCGATCGCGCCAGCTTCATGCCCGGTGTTCTCCTCTGTATCCGCCGCATCGGGGTTTTGAAGTCTTTGATATATGGGTTGGATAAGTTGCTTTAGAGAGTCTTCTTTGCCCAAGGGGCGGACAAGTCAACTAACCGCTCCCTAGCTCCTGAGGAGTGCAAGCCAAAGACTCCGTTGCTCCTCGGAGTCGCTACGCGAACACCCCCCCGAACCTCAACAACTCATAACGAGAAAGCTAGACTAGACAACAGCTGTTCGCCCCTAGCCGAGTGGCCTGTACGAAGTTGGTAGAAGCGCTGAAATGAAAAGTTTTTCCCGTAGCAAGCAAAATGCCCGTCACACCGTTCAAGGAGCCTTTGCTACCGGCCTATTGACCACTGGGTGGTTTCTTCTTCAGAGTTTAATGCCCACCTCGGTGACCTTAGCCCAGTCGGCTGATGAAAAAGACCCCCTCACCTACGGAGAGTTTTTAGAAAAAATCGACCAGGGACAGGTACAGCAGGTGGATATTGACGAAACTCGCGGCATTGCCTACGTGCGCCTAGAAGGCCAGTCCGAGGATGACCCACCGGAAGAGGTCACTCTATTTGCTGGAGAACGCAACCCGGAACTGATTCGTCGCCTGCGAGACAATCAGGTTGATGTGGAAGTCGCAGACACCTCTGGCAACGGGGCACTGGCTTGGCTGGCGACCAACTCTCTGCTGGCGCTGATCGTTATTTTTGCCCTGCTGATGATTCTGCGGCGATCCTCCGGAGGAGCTGGTGGGGCGATGAGCTTTGGCCGATCCAAAGCCCGCTTCCAGATGGAGGCCAAAACCGGCGTCGTCTTCGACGATGTGGCCGGGGTGGAAGAAGCCAAGGAAGAACTCCAAGAGGTGGTCACCTTCCTCAAGAGCCCTGAGAAGTTTACCGCCGTGGGTGCCCGGATTCCTAAAGGGGTGCTGTTGGTGGGCCAGCCCGGTACGGGTAAGACCTTGCTAGCCAAGGCGATCGCCGGAGAAGCCGGCGTCCCCTTCTTCAGCATCTCCGGTTCTGAATTTGTAGAAATGTTTGTGGGCGTCGGGGCTTCGCGGGTGCGCGACCTGTTCAAAAAAGCCAAGGAAAACGCCCCCTGTATCGTGTTTATAGACGAAATCGACGCGGTAGGGCGTTCTCGCGGTACCGGCATTGGCGGTGGCAATGACGAGCGGGAGCAGACCCTCAACCAGCTGCTCACGGAAATGGACGGCTTCGAAGGCAACAGCGGCATCATCGTGATCGCCGCCACCAACCGGGTAGACGTGCTGGATATGGCCCTGATGCGCCCCGGTCGCTTTGATCGCCAAATTATCGTTGATTTGCCCACCTACAGCGGTCGGCTGGCGATTTTGGAAGTCCACGCCCGTGACAAGAAAATGTCGGAAGAGGTGTCCTTGGAGGCCATTGCCCGTCGCACCCCCGGTTTTTCTGGCGCCCAGCTAGCCAACCTGCTGAATGAAGCAGCGATTCTCACCGCCCGCCGTCGCCGGGATGCTATCACTATGCAGGAAATTGAGGATGCGATCGATCGCCTCACCATCGGCCTCACCCTCACCCCACTCCTAGATAGCTCCCGCAAACGCATGACCGCCTACCACGAGGTGGGCCACGCCCTGCTCACCACCCTGCTGGAAAATTCCGACGAGCTAAATAAAGTCACCATCATTCCCCGCTCCGGGGGCATAGAAGGGTTCACCCAGTCCCTGCCCAATGAAGACATCATCGACAGCGGCCTCTACACCCGCAGCTGGCTGCTAGATCGGATCACCGTTGCCCTGGGGGGGCTGGCCGCTGAGGCTGAGGTCTTTGGGGATGATGAAACCACCACTGGCGCTGGGGGCGACATTAAGCAGGTGACAAACCTGGCCCGTCAGATGGTCACCCTCTACGGCATGTCGGATCTGGGGCCGGTCGCCCTGGAGAGCATGAACAATGAAGTGTTCCTGGGTCGCGATTTGATGCCCAAGAGTGAATATTCTGAAGAAATGGCCACTCGTATTGACCAAGAAGTGAGAGGCATTGCCCTGCGAGGCTTTGAGCGAGCCAAAGTGGTGCTCCGAGAGAATCGGGCTCTGATGGATCGCTTAGTCGATGCGCTGCTAGAACAAGAGTCCATGGACGGCGAACAGTTCAGGGAAATCGTGCGGCAGCATACCCAAATCCCCAGGGATCAGCGGGCCGGCGTGGCCGCTGGTTCCTAAACCAACCAGCAAAAAGGGCGCACCCTGTGCGCCCTTTTGGGTTTAACGAAGCGCCTGTCCAAACGCTACTGACGGCTGGAGATGCGCTGACTGTCATACATGGCCTGGAGCACCAGTGCCGGGTCTACCCAGCTACTTTGATACTGCAGCCCCCAGTGGAGGTGAGGACCGGTGGTGCGCCCGGTCATACCAACACGACCAATACGGGCTCCAGAGGCAATATCCTGTCCCTCTCGAATCCGGATTCCCCCATTAGTATCCACCATGGTCGGTCGGCCCCCCTCGTTCACCACATGACCTTGCATGTGGCAGTAGATATGGCGCCACTCCCCTGACTGAACGATGACCGAAGTACCACAGCTGCTGCTGTCAGAGACCTCCACGACTCGACCTGACCACCAATTGCGGATGTAGCTGCCGGAAGGTGCTGCCATGTCTAGCCCATAGTGGAACCGTCGATTACCGCCGTAGGGATCGCTCCGGTAGCCAAAGGGCGATGTGTAGGCCTGGAAATTCTCAACTGGGAAGGAAGCTCCACTCCAGAGAGTGGCAGCGGCGACATTGGCTTGGTCGGTTTCTCGCGCCCCCACCTGTTGAGGTCGGGAACTGAGTTCTGCCGCACCCCACAGCAGACAGCTGGTCGATAACAAGATTAAGGCCGAAACCGTTTTAGAACGGGACGGCTGGCTAGGAAAGAGCTGGGCAACGGTTTGACGGGCTGCTTGCAAATGCCGGTTCATAGGCCACATGGAGGTAACTAAAACCCCAGCGACAGCCCTTTAGCTTTGGTTAACAAAGCCCAGGAAGGCTAGCTACTGGTTGAACTTGACGATTGAGCTGGCAGCTCGATCACATAGCTTATCCCAAGACGACGATGTGATCACAGCGGTGTCTTGAGTTTCTGGTGAGTTTCTAAGCAGATCCAGTGAATTGACTGAACACGTAGAACACACACAGCAGGGTAATTGTGCCCAAAATAAACGCGGCCAGCCCTGATCAGGCTGACCGCGTTAAGAGTTGCACAGCTGCTAGCAGCTTTAGTTTGGGCAGCTTTAATGGGAGCTGACCTTGATGCGATCGCAGGTAAACGTATCCGCTAGGAGTGCCCCGGCCTGATTGGCAGAATGAACCTCGATGCGGGCTTCTGCCGGAGCATGGAACATCAGCCGCTGGCCTGGAAAGACAACTCTCTCAAAATGATGGCCCGGCAGGTCGGGAATGCGGATGACCTGAATGGTGCCGGTCCGATTCTGATAGGCGCACAAGCAGGGGGTCAAAGTCTCTGATTCGTGGATCAACCTATCGCCATGGGCTGGCTGACGAGTTTGCTGGGTAGCAGAAGGAAGCGATTGAGCTTGCATGGATGTGTAAGGAAGTGAAAGTTGCGTTAACCTCATCTTCTGAGTTTAAGGTTTTGTTTGGGATCAGCCCAGGGAATGAGATTCGAGCCTTTAGCCTTAACGATATTTGTAAACCTGGCTAGGGTCTAGAACCGGGGTTGGTATGACGATCAGCAGCCTTGACAGCCATCGTTGGAGCGTCACTCCGACCGAGGTCGGGCATATTGAAGACGGCACATCCCTGGGGGACTCAGATGACTTTCAGCATTGTCATTTCCACTTACAATCGGCTAGATCTGCTGAAGCGGGCGATCGCCTCCGCCCTGAATCAAACCGTGCCCTGTGAGGTTGTTGTCGCCGATGATGCTTCGACCGATGGCACTGAGGCCTATCTGCACAGCCTTGGGGATCAGGTGGTTTACCACCGCAATGGCCAAAATCTCAACCATGCGGGCACGGTCAATGCCGGTGTCGCCGCAGCCAGCGGTGATTGGGTAAAGCTTCTGGACGATGACGACTACCTAGCTCCGAACTGTATCGAGGCTATGGATCAGGCGATCGCCTGCCATCCCCAGGCCGTGATTTGCTCCTGCCAGGCAGCCCAGGTGGATATCAACGGCGCTGAGCTGCGCCGCACGGCCACGCCTGGTCCGGGTGTAATGTTCTACATTCCCCAGTCGGCGATTCACTATGGCATGCTGCTTGATCGCGTGCCCTTCGGCACTCCGGTGCAGGTAGCGTTCCATCGGCAGGCCTTTCTTAAAACCGGTGGTTGGGATACCACCATGACCACCAACTATGACGACATCGACGCCTGGATTCGGCTAGCGGAACACGGAGATGCCTTATTTCTAAATCAGTGCCTGGCTTACCGCACCGTGTGGCCCGGTGGTCATGAACAAAAAATGTCCCTACAAAACCGCCTTGCCCTGAATATCACCATTAAGCAGCGGATTCATCAGCGCGTCGGCCCGACCTATCAGACCCAGTGTCCCTCAATGCAAGACCTGAGCGATTATCTGCATTTACATTGGGGACTGGTTGCCCTGCGCCAGAAACAGCTCGGTGCAGCCCTGCCAATGATTCTGCCAGCTGTCCTGAATCGGGCAGCTTGGCGATTGCTATACCAGGCCCGACAGCTGCGCTCTAGCCCTGCGGCTGGAGAACTCATTCCCAAGCAGGTGATTGGCTAACTACGCCTGATAGCCGGTAGTCCCAAGCCAACGGAAGGAACGGCGGCGATCGCAATCTAAATCTCCTAGGGGAGGGCAACTGGCTAAGCCATTGCTTAGAAATAAACAAGAACATGCATCAGCAGAGGTAGCGTCTATGGCAGCGGAACAGCGAGTAGCCCTGGTAACTGGCGGCAATCGGGGTCTTGGCTTTGCCACAGCCCAACAGCTGGCCCAGGCCGGCATGAAAGTGCTGATTGGCAGCCGGGAGGCCGAAAATGGAGAAGCCGCCGCCCAGAGCCTCCAGCAGCAAGGTTTAGACGTACTGGCATACCAGCTCTCGGTGACCGACAGGGGTGGGATCAAGGTACTAGCGCAGCTTATCGAAACGAAGTTTGGTCGGCTCGACGTGCTCATTAACAATGCAGGCATCTACCCGGATAGCGATGGGGATACGCTGCTAACGACAAACTTGGGCTCCATTCGAGAAGCCTTAGAAACCAACACCTATGGACCGATTAGCCTGTGTCAGACCTGTGTGCCACTGATGCAGGCTAACGGCTATGGCCGCATCGTCAACGTATCTTCCGGCATGGGGCAGCTTAACGACATGGGAGGCGGATCCCCTGCCTATCGACTCTCCAAAACGGCGTTGAACAGTGTGACCCGCATTCTGGCCGCTGAATTAGAGGGCACCAACATTAAGGTGAATTCCGTCTGTCCTGGCTGGGTCCAAACCGATATGGGGGGAAGCGAGGCTCCCCGCACTCCAGCCGAAGGAGCGGACACCATCGCCTGGCTGGCCCAGATCCCTGACGATGCTCCCAGCGGGCTGTTCTGGCGCGATCGCACGCCAATCCCCTGGTAGATCGCTTCTCAGAGAAGCAAATTTTAGGTTCAGGCGATCGTCGATGACCAGCCTTTATGACCGGGCAGTTTGGGTGCTTATCCAATCTAAATAGGTCGACGCGCCATGGGTGATCGGTAGGGCAATCACCTCCGGTACTTCGTAGCTGTGGAGAGCCTGAATTCTTTGTTCTAGCTGGTCAAAGCGATCCAGGTCAGTTTTGATCAAGAGTTGCCATTCTGCCTCCTGCTGAACAGCATTCTCCCAGGTATACACTGACTGAATCGGCAAAATATTGACGCAGGCTGCCAGGTTTTCCTGCACGAGGGTATGGCTCAGGGTTAGAGCCTCGGCCTCTGAACCAGCGGTAACCAGAACAACGCCATAGGTGGGCACGATCGCTACCAGGTATCAGAAAGGTGATGGTCGATGAATTCTGACTCAGCCAGGGTTTCCTGGGCAGGCCGCTGGGTCCAGTGGGTAGTGCCCCTAACGGCTTCCAGCAGATATTGACGGGCCGAACTTGGGAGCACCGCCTGGGTAAACTCCGTTCCCTCGACGGTAGCCCGATCCAGACAGGCTTCGGCTAGGTTAGCTCCACTTAAATTAGCGCGGGATAAATCAGCCCCATTCAGCTGGGCATGCCACAGCACCGCACCGCTGAGGTTGCAGCTGCTGAGGTTGCAGTCCACCAAACTGGCTTCCCTCAGGGTTGCCCGTTCCAGATTGGCCATAGTCAGATCGGCCCCGTCAAGCTTCGCTCCGTTGAGCTTGGCCTCTCTCAGGTTGACACCCCGGAGATCAGTGCCACTAAGGTCAATGCCGTTGAGCCAGGCTCCCTCCAGGTTGACATCATCGAGTCGAGTTTTTTCGATCGCGGCGCCACTGAGGCGAGCGCTTCCCATGTGGGCCCAGGCTAAGTTGGTACCGCTGAGGTCTGCCCCCCGCAGATTCGCCCCGTAGAGATTTGCCCCGCAGAGATTGGCATTGCGCAGACAGGCTTTGCTCAGATTGGCGTAGCTGAGATTGGCACCGCTGAGCTTGGCATGGCTGAGATCCGCATTAACCAAGAAAGTGCCCCTTAGATTGGCCTTGGTTAGATCAGAATCATTGAGATGACTAGCACTGAGCTTGGCAAAGCTGAAATCGGCCCAGTTGAGCTGAGCGCAGGCAAAATTCGCTTTAGTCAAGAACGAACGTCCCAGCTGAATACCAGTCAAATTCGCATGGCGTAAATCCACATCTACTAAAATCCGATTCCGTAAATCGGCACCGCTGAGGTGAATGCCCACGAAATTGCGGAACCCGGATTCGTACAAATCAAGGAAATAGTTGGTGTGCATAGCGAGGCGATAGCCAACTGGGGTCTCCTGAAACGTTTTGAGGACAGGAAGAAGCATCCAATTCACTCCTTTGATGGGATTAGGCTGTGGGCTCCAAGATCTGGCCTGGGCCAAATCGCAGGAACGTTTAGAGTGAAAACCAGGATTGCCAAAAGCATTCAGACACTACACAAACATTGAACAAGGCGAAAAAATTATGGTGATTCTATTTTTAATAAAAACTTAATACTGTTGCTTTCAAGAACTGTGCTCCTGAGATTACAGGTTAGTTCTCAGATCTCGGGTCTGTCTGTGCTTTTTTAATTAGGTTGATAAATTGGAGTAAAACTTAGTAGTTCAGCTATGAACAGGCGTATTTTCCTCACAATTCTGTGGATAAGTTTTGTTGCATATGCGTTCGTTGGGGCACCGCCTCAGGACTCTGATACGACGGATTTGATTTGGCGTCTTGCCTCAGGAAATTGGCAGGGGCTGAATCCTGCCGTAGTGGCCCTGTTCAATGCCATGGGGATCTGGCCAATGGTCTACGGCTGTTTGGTCCTAACCGATGGTCACGAACAGAAAGTACCCGCTTGGCCCTTTGCGATCGCCGCCTTTGCCCTGGGGGCATTTGCACTGCTCCCTTACCTGATTTTACGAACGCCCAATCGCCGCTTTACGGGCCCAAAATCACGCCTAATTCAGGTGGTTGAATCTCGCTGGATAGGAGGGCTGCTGGCAGTTAGCGCCACCGCTATCCTGGGCTATGGGCTATGGGCTGGCGACTGGCCCAACTTGATCGACCAGTGGCGCAGCAGTCGGTTCATCCATGTCATGGGGCTGGATTTTGTCCTGCTCTGGCTGCTGGTGCCAACTCTGTTGGGGGACGATATGGCCCGCCGACAATTGGATAGCCCAGGGACGTTTTGGCTAACGGCTCTGATTCCCCTAGTGGGTCCAGCGAGCTATTTGATGCTCCGGCCTCCACTTTCAATAGAGTTGGCCGGGAGAGAACAGTCATCTGCAGCCTCGAGTTCAATTCAATAGCGGCATGAAAAGATGCCTTACAAACCGCTACACCTTTGTTACGTATCCGTTACGTCAGCAGAGCTAGCTAGGGGAACTTACTGAAAGTTTATGCCCACATCCGTGTTCTTACTTAGAACTTGTTCCGTAGAAGCTCCGACTCGGTAACAATTAACGCAAGGCCACACTGGGAAAAGGCGAAGACCAGCATGGCTGGTTGCCGATCACTTTCCTGTAACTAACGGAGCAAGCGCAATGTCTATTTCTTCCGCCTCCAAAGGCCTGCTAACTGCCCTGATGGTGGCTAGCGGGTTGATCGCTACGGGTGCACCCCAGGCCCAGGCCCAGGATCGTTCCCTTTGGCTTCATAACGGTGACTACACGACCGTGAGCGGATACCTGATCGCTGGGGAGTCAGTCTATGGTGAATGCGACCAGGACTGTGCTGATTTAGACCTGTTCCTCTACGATGCCGTTTCCGGTGAACTGGTCTATGAGGATTCAGCGATAGATGCAGTGCCTTTTGTCACAGCTCCCTGGGACGGAGATTTCATTGTTGAAGTGGTCATGCCTGACTGCGCGCATCCTGAAGGATGTGCCGTTTGGTTAAGCTCTGACTACGGTTTCTAGCCCGTCTGGCCATGGCAATCTCCCCGGCTGAAGCCCCGGCTGGGGGCTGTCAACCAAGGGCCACACCTGGGGACATGCCCGTTGAGCTGATTTTTTAGTGGTGACAGCGGGTTAAAACGGGGCGAACGTTTTGCAAATCAATCAACTTGAAGCGGATGTTGGGGGCAGTTACCCAGCGTCCGCTTTTTGCTCGCCGCCGAGCTAGACCTGGTTCTAGAGACCATTCCCATCGGATTCTCAGCTAGACTCAGTATCCTGAAGACGACGTTCTACAGTTAACAATGCACGCAGCCGCCCCGATTACGACCGATGTTGTCCTGGTGGGGGGTGGTCATACCCACGCCATTACGCTGCGGCGGCTGGCCATGGTGGATTTATCGGGGGTGCAGCTAACCCTGATTACGAACCTGGCGGATACGCCCTATTCAGGGATGTTGCCCTGTCATATTTCTGGGCTTTATGGATTCGACGAGTCCCACATTGACCTGCGGCCACTGACCCGCTTCGCCCGCTGTCGACTTTTGATGGATCGGGCTGTTGGTTTAGATAGTGAGAACCAGCAGGTAATCTGTGCCCACCATCCGCCGATCGCCTACGATGTGCTCTCCATCGATACGGGCAGTACCCCGGCGACGGTGAACGTGCCGGGATCTCAGGAATACGCGATTCCTGCTAAGCCGGTGCCAGATCTGCTGGAGCGCTGGCGATATTTGATCGAGCAGGTGCGGGTGCAGCCCGATCGCCCCTGGACCCTGGTGGTAGTGGGCGGTGGGGTCGGCGGCGTGGAGCTGACCCTAAATATGCAGGAGCGGCTACATCGGCTGCTGCAAGACCTGGGGAGATCGCCCGATCAGCTCACGATTCATCTGTTCCACCGGGGAGATCACCTGGCCCCAGGACGTAACCGCTGGACTCAAAAGCGGCTAGAAAAGATTTTTCGCCAGCAGAAAATTCAACTGCACCTGGAAGAAGACGTCACGGCGATCGAGGCGGCAGCGGACGGACAGCACTATTTTGTCCGCAGTAGCACGGGCCGGGTGGTGAGCTGCGATCGCGTCTTCTGGGTGACGACCGCCTCGGCCCCTGACTGGCCCCGGGAGGCAGGCATCGCCACCACCGACCAGGGGTTTATAGCCGTGCGAGACACCTTGCAGACCTGCTCCCACGACAATATTTTCGCTGTCGGGGACGTGGCCACCATGGTCAACCACCCCCGCCCCAAGGCGGGAGTCTTCGCCGTGCGCCAGGGCAAGCCCCTATTCAAAAACCTGCTGCACTACCTCCAGGGCTGTCTCTTATACACATCT